>JBMTVV010000122.1:0-6030 GCA_049451755.1 Bdellovibrionota bacterium | reverse complement strand
ATCGCTCAGTGCTCCCCTTTTCGCAACAACGTGTGTTTGATTACCACATGTCCCCAGGTGCGCTCTCGCGACTTATCCCTCCGTGGGAACCAATTTCAATTCTCTCAAAAACAAGTCCTGGAGTGACCCTCAACAGTCAGGTGCAACTACGGGTTCCGCTCGCGCCATTCCTCTACAAGACATGGCTTGCAGAACATACCGAAGTCTCACCGCCCCACTCATTCACTGATGAACAGCGAAAGGGGCCCTTTGCTCGGTGGACACACCAACACCGCTTTACCGCCCTGACTCCTGAGTCAACGGAACTGCATGACTCAGTCCGCTTTGCACTTCCACTGGCGCCCCTCTCGACCCTCTTTGCCGGCTGGTTCGTACGGAAGAAACTCCAACGAACGTTTCAGTTCCGTCACACAAGAACACAGAACGATTTACAACACCTCCAATTTACCAATCCTAAGAAACCACTGACAGTCCTTATCACTGGCGCTACGGGTCTTGTGGGTCGTAACCTTTCAGCGCTCCTTGAAGCCGCAGGGCATACCGTTTTGACCCTCTCACGTGGAGAAGCTTCCTCTGAAAATACATACCAGTGGAATCTACAAGAAGGAATCATTCCGCAAGAGGCGCTTGAACGTGCGGATGCTGTCGTTCACTTAGCTGGAGAGAACATCGCGGGCAAAAGATGGTCCGAGGCTCAAAAGAAAAAGATACTAGAGAGTCGTGTCCTCAGTACGAGACTCCTCGTTCAAGCAATGAAGGAGTGCACGTCACCACCAGAAGTGTTTCTCTCAGCATCTGCCGTAGGGTTTTATGGGAACCAAGCAGATGAAATCCTCACAGAACAATCCACCGCTCCTACGGACTCAGCCTTCACCTCATACGTTGCGAGTCTCTGGGAACAAGAAGCGCAGCAGGCGCAAGACGCTGGCATTCGCACCATTATTGGCAGGATTGGAGTGGTGCTCACCCCAGAAGATGGGGCGCTAAAGAAAATGCTCCCTGCATTTCAGGCAGGAATTGCGGGAAGACTCGGCACCGGGAAACAGTGGATGAGTTGTATCGCAATTGACGATCTCGTCTATGCGATACACTTTCTCCTCACAAAGCCAGATGCAACTGGAATTTTTAACCTTGTCTCTCCAGAACCGATCACGAATAAGGAGTTCACCTCGCTGCTTGGCAAGCTACTGAAAAGGCCCACGCTCCTTCCCGTCTCACAACGTGCGCTCTTTCTTGCGCTCGGAGAGATGAGTCAAGAGCTACTCCTTGCGAGTTGTCGGGCAATTCCTGAGAGACTTATCAGTGAGGGGTTTCACTTTTCGTATCCTACGATAGAGTCATCACTACGATTTGTATTAGGAATCCCAGATGAAACAAACAAGCAATAGCAAGAACCAAGTGATAATCCGTCGACTCTTTCCTCTTCTCATCAGTGGACTCTTCATGAGTGCGGTGCTGACCCTATCAGCTTGTTCGGTAATGGATGAGGCAAGTCATTCTGATGATCCTCTCGTGCCAGAGCCGATTACTGAAGTACGTGAGCTCACCCTCTTCATGAGTCGGAGTGCACTCTCAGGAACTGACTTTGAACAATATAAGCTCATTGATGATACGACGCTTTTCGTGGAATGCGGGAAAGTAAAGGGAGGAAGATTTCTCCCGCATATTCAAAAACTGTACTCCCTTGAGAGCTCAGCCTCTGAAACGTTCACTGAGAGCCTGAATGCACTTATGGCTTCTAAAACGTACCAACGAAATCGGTTTGATGCAGCAGGGACGAACGAGTCCATCTTTAGTCCAGGGAAGTTCGCACTCACCTTTCGAGCGACAAACGGCAGGGATGAAGTAACGGGAGATATCACAACGAGTGTTGATGGAGTAGTTGAGTCAAAAAAGAGTGGGGAACGAGCACTCTTTGAGCTTGCGACTCGACTCAGAAAATCATACTCATCATCTGAACCCACCTGTAGCGAAGAAGCGTTTTATGGCATCCCTGGCTCAGTTGAGCACCTGCCATTTCAAAACGCTCGCTCTTCGGATGACAACTAGGGAGTAGATTTATATGGAGCGGCACTCATTGAAGCAACTCACTTATTACGCTTCGCTTCTCTTAGCAGTTCTTTCTACCTCTGCACTTCTGGCCGGGTGTGGCATGACTCGCTCACTCTCCCCTCGCGACTCTTCTGAGCTTCCGCTCATGCTAGAGGCGCTTGAAGGAAAAGATCCGCTTATACTCAGTGAAGAGAACGAGCATCTCGCGCCAAATCGACTCGTCTTCCTCTTGCGAGAAGAGAGTGGAGCACTCCGAGGATTCTTCTCGCAACGAGGCATTCCAGATGCCGTGCGAGTGGTGGATGCGTCTGATGAGACGAGTGAGATTGACCTCTACTACCTCTCACCTGATGAGCTCTTTCGAATTGAGCAAGAAAAAACTGTGTGGGTCGTCCTCGGACCTACTCAAATCCAGAGAGAATTTCTCATCCCATTAAAGCGAAGCATCCGGAAGTCCATCGTGAGTAAAGAGATGAGCTCTCCTACTGAGACCCCTGAAGAGGACTATACAGGGAGTGAAGCAACAGGGAGCGAACTGACTGGAAATGAGGTCACTGAGCGAGACGTTGTCGATTCATCCTCGCTCCGTGAAAAGGTGCTTGCACTCGCAAACGAGCCATCAACTCCACAGACAGAAAAGAATGCAAAAGGAGATATCTTGCACCGCGTCATAACGAGGCAAGAGAATATCCTCATTCTTTCGCTCTGGTACACCCTTAACACAGAAACAGCTTCTACAATTGCGAGAATTAATGGGAAAGACGCACGAGCTCCTCTTGAGCCAGGTGATACAATTCAAATACCGAGTTATCTCGTAAAGAACGTTCGGGCTCTTGAAGCAGGAAATACCTCAAAACTTGCTGAACTGATTGAGAGGTAGTCTTTAGCTCGCTTAGCGAAGGCGGAGAGAATCTACTAAGGCATGGCGCAGTGCTTGGAAGTGAAGTACCTGTTCATCGCGCACAAAATCTGAGACGAGCTCAGGAATCTCTAAGTATAGCACCCCTACCCGTTGCTCACCTCCAAACATACCAGCAATAGCTGTGTAGAGCCGACCTGTTTTTGTCGTCTTATACTCTACCACCGGTTCTAGGTCTTGATAGGCGACGGAGACGAGATCTCCGTTTGAAAGCACTACAGAATAGTCAACACCCTCTGGTTCTCGTAGTCGAAGCTCTCCAAAGGGCAGTTGTGGAATCAGCATCATAACTGAGGGGTCAGCCGTGTAGATACATCCTCCCTGGAAACGGCCAACTGGGACAACTTCGTCAACGAACACACGAGTACATACAGAAGGCTCGAGCCCCCCATCGATATGGGTGTAGAGCCTCCGAATAGCCCGACTCATCTCAGGAGTGCAGCAGTTTAAAAATGGATTTCGCTCTAGCTGGGCAAGCTCTGCATCCTCGCCAACTATCTCGGGAAGCTCGTAGAGCTCAGATAACCCGCACTTACAGATATCAGGCATGAACGACTGATACGTGACGGTTGCGTGCTCGATTCGCTCCATAACGAATCGCATACCCCCTTCACCAAGACGGGTAGAGATAATATTAAAGGCCTCATCAAAGTCATACCGTGATTTTGGATACACCTCAGGGTGGTGTGCACGAGCAAGCGCTTCACCAACTTTACACAAGTCACTGATGTGACGAGTCGCGGCATGAGATTCGTCTTCTCCCTCTTCAATCGCGTTTGGATCGAAAGGCCATACCGAGCGCAGTACGCTTCGTCTAATCCCCACTGTCGAAACATACGAATAGCGATTAACTGTGGTGAGAATCCGAGCTGTTTTGAGACTTCTTCCTCGAGTGAGGAATTCGGGTTCTTTCCGAGCGCGAGAATCGCTTCTTGATAAATCCCGGGATAGCTCCACGCAATAAGGGTCAGGCCGAGCTGTCGCATAACTGCTGCCGTGTACGCTGCTTCTTCATCAATTCCATAACTTTCAGCGAGCGCAACAGAGGTCGTAGCGCTCACGAGCATCTCGTGAAATCTCGCTAACTGCGCTTCTGTTCCTTCTTCAAAAGTAAACCGGGTAATCTCTCCAGTTGCTGAAAAGATTTCTCTGAGGGCGTTAATGCCGCCTTCTTCTAAGAGCTGAATCGGATCACTACTAGTGATGACCTTGCCAGACTCTTGAATGAGCTCTACGAGTTTTTTCAGGGAGTGAAAGAAGAGGGAAACATCACCCTTTAACTTATTAATGATTGCAGGTGCGGCACGATCATCGGTAGCGTGCGCCACTTCATGACGAATTTCTTTTAAGAGCTCTTTATTTACTGGGAGCCAGAAATCAGAGACGTGTCCGATGACTCGCTCAAGACGTTGCTCTGCGAGAAGAGTTGCAATACGAGACGAAGCCATAGCGGAGTATTCCTGCTGTATACGGGAGTTCTGCAGGAAAGGAGTCGACACGTTCTGGATTTTTCTGAAGAGACGATCCGAAATTAGTCGTGCCCCGAGTACGAGGTTCTCGTAGAGGGAGAAAATGCCCGTACCCTGAGGGGGTTAGCGCCCAGAGCAGGTACCACTAGCGGGCGTGAGCGTCCGCTTGATGCTCCTCTATAAGCTCCTTAACGACTTCAAGGTCTTCTTCTGAAAGCAATAGACCATGGTTCGCCGCTAGCTGGTGTAACTCATCTAGATTCGAGATAGTGTCTCTAGAGAACGAGAATTCATCTCCCTGAACCGTTACAGTAAAGGTTGGATTTACAAACCATCCATGTTCATTCTGCTCGCCCGTAATCTTTAGCCAATCAAGCGTAAAATCCATGTATTTGCCATCCGGTGTCTCGCAAAAGAAAAGTGTGCATATAAGGGCAAAGTCTTGTTTTGAGGCAAATGTAGCAAAAGGCTGTCGCCTTTGTTCCCCATCTTCATCTGTAACGAGTGAGTTAAAATAATAGCCCAAATCATATCGATCAGGCTCCTCATCGTGAAGCTGTTTTAGAGGTATTAATTGCCGATGAAGTTTGTCATCGATATGAAAATACGCCTCAAGCGTCGCTCGACGTCTAGTAGTGGCGTCGATAAGTTTTTGTCGAGCACCATCTGCAACACTCTCAGTAAGAAACGTAAGTGCTTTTCGGAGCGCTTCTATCCGCTCTTCTCCAGAAACTATAGTTTCTTTATTAGTACTTACTCTGTGAAATGTGTCGTATAGATAATCTGAAATAATATCGAGCGTATCCACGCAGTCATCGCGACGCTTCTTATCTGTCTCTTCCTCAGCCAACATTACGAGCTGATTAATCTGCTCCTGGGCAGCCTCCAGTTCCGAAGCAAGAGGATGGCCGTTCTGAATATACGAGCTAAAAAGTGTGTACGGAATATTATGCTCGTCGAGCTCAGCATTTTTACAGAGACACAGCATAACATACTTTTGGGGATCTACCTTGGCTGTGTGCTTGTTATATGTCTCTCGTATATTCTCCGTCGCCCTGCCCCATTTAATTTCAAAGAACGTGTCGCCCACCTTAAAATCAACGCGCATACCATAGTACCCACGTTCCTTGTCGACATCTAAGCAATACTGAGGCAGTATCTGCTCATCTGGATAGTGCCCCGCAAGAAGCACCCCCATGAGCTGCTCGAAGCACTCTCCCTTAGCGCTAGTAAGAAGCTTGGTGCGATCCTTTTTCTCTACGGCACGCTGTCCGAGACGCTGGGCAGCTCGGTGTCCTTGTTGAGCTCGTTGCACGAACTCTTTTGGAAGCTCAGTGCAATCACTTCGCTGGTAGTGTTTGATAGCATCTCTACCTCTGAGGCCCTTGTTGCCGCTAAGGGTCACCTCGGCTTCCAATGGCCTGTTGTATTGATCAAGCACTCGGATAACGAGGAGAAATGAATTCTTCTTTTCATTATATCTGATAGAAACAAGGCGGTGATCACTGCTGGTCTTTGGTAGACCGATTTTTACCTGGCTTCCAAGAGCTTCTCCGTTGGGGAGGGGGAATACTCTTTGCGCTACGCTGT
>JBMTVV010000121.1:0-6063 GCA_049451755.1 Bdellovibrionota bacterium | reverse complement strand
TGGGTGCTTCTTTGGTGGTGTATTCATCAGCCGTATCACTTGATAACCCAGAGCTGGAGGAAGCGAGGCGACGGAGAATCCCTGTTGTGAAGCGGGCGGAGGTACTGGCCGAGCTTATGCGGTTGAAGTTTGGGATAGCGGTTGCTGGGGCTCATGGCAAGACATCCACGACGAGCCTCATTGGTTGGATTTTTGAACATGCAGGACTTGATCCAACTGTTGTAATTGGCGGTCAGGTAAAGCAGCGAAACTCGGGAGGTCGCAAAGGGGATGGGGATGTGCTGATTGCTGAGGCAGATGAAAGCGATCGATCGTTTCTTCTCTTGAAGCCAGCAGTTGCTCTCGTGACGAATATTGACCGCGAGCATATGGATGCCTATGAGTCAGAGAAAGATCTTCAAGCTGCGTTCGAACAATTTATTAGCTCAGTACCTTTTTACGGATTAGCAGTGTTATGTATCGATGACCCATACTTACAGTCTCTTTCGGTCGACTTCCCCCGTCGACTTGTCACGTACGGATTCTCTGAAGCGGCTTATGTCCGTGGAGTTGTGCAGTCCGTCAGTACTGATGGAACTATTCTCGATATCTCTGTTGATGGAAATTGCTATAGCTCGGTGAGACTTCCGATGATGGGGCGCCATTTCGCACAGAATGCCCTTGGTGCCGTTGCCGTTGCTCTTGAGTTCGGTCTTCAGGAAGAACAGATTCGTGGGGGATTGGAGTCATTTCCGGGAGTTGAGCGACGCTTGGAACACCTCGGAGTGGTTAATGGGGCCCTCTGTTTCAGTGACTATGGACATCACCCAGTCGAGATTCAGGAAACACTTCGCGCGCTTCGTGAAGGATTTTGTGATTCGGGAAGAAGTATACGTGTGATATTTCAACCGCACCGATACTCACGAACGGAACAGAGTTATGCCGAGTTTTGTGAGTGCTTTGTTGATTGTGATGAGCTTTGGGTTACGGATATTTATGCGGCAGGAGAAGCCCCTCGATCTGCTATCACTGGACACCAACTTGCTAGTGATGTGAAGCATGGAAATGTTCACTTTCTCTGTGATTTGAATGAAGGGCTTGAGGGACTATTCAATACGTTCTCTGATAAGGATGTCGTCTTATTTCTTGGCGCAGGCTCGATAGGTATTCGGGGTGCACATCTTGTTTCAGAGAAGAGTGCTGAGAGAAATGCCGCATGAGTCCCCGACAAGAGTCTAGAATGACAGCTGAGTCACATCTTGAGCAGATGCCAGAAGAAGAGGATCCTCTTACTCGAGAGCTGACAGGGCTTGGCATTCGATTACGTTCAGGGATAGCTGCTCGAGATCTCACAACTGTTCGTGTGGGTGGCCCAATCCGAGCGCTTTATCAGGTTCCAACAATAGAAGCGATGCAGGCTTTGATGCGTCATTGTGGCGGTGGGAGTCGTCAGATTCATGGGCCTCAAGTTCTTGGAGCAGGTAGCAACTCGTTGTTTCCTGATGAGGGATATGCCCCACCACTTCTACGACTCACCGGGGATTTTAAGAATTTTTCAGAGCTGAAAGACGGCGTCTTTCAGGTTGGGGGCGCTGTAGGGCTCATGCGACTCGCCCGTGCAGTCAGTGAGCAGGGATATTCAGGACTAGAATTTGCTGGTGGAATACCCGCCTCATTCGGCGGCGCCATCTTTATGAATGCTGGGGCTCACGGTGGTGAAATCGGACACGTGATAAGAAGTGTGCGCGCTGTTCTACCTGATGGAGAGCTTTGTTCTTTTTCTCCTGAGCAGCTGCAATTCCGCTATCGTGCATGCACACTCCCAGAAGGAGCTGTCATTGTTGATGCAGTGATTGACCTCGTCAAGGGAAACCTGCACCGAGTCAGGGAAAGTCTGACTCGGAATCTTGAGTATCGCAAGCAGACGCAGCCACTTTCTCTTCCCAGTTTTGGCTCAACATTTCGAAATCCAAAGATTGATACTGAGTACTCAACGACGTGCCAAAGTGCGGGCGAGTTAATAGAGAGGGCTGGCTTAAAGGGGAGAGTTAGTGGCGGTGCTGAAGTCTCTTCTCTTCATGCGAACTGGATCGTGAATCCTTCCCGTGCCGCGACAACGGCTGATATTCGCTGTCTTATGGGTGAGATGGTGAGAAAGGTCGGCGAGATGAGTGGGATAGCTTTAAAACCAGAGGTCGTCGACTGGGGGAAGCAGGTTCGTTCTGAGATCTAAATTCCTACTGATGTGTCGGATCTCTTTATTGCCATAACCGTATTGGTCGGAGAGAATCTAATTGGGTGTCTACAGCTATGTCATTCAAGAAGGTGCGGTCGTGAGAGAGATGAGTAATCAGTGCGGCAGACTGTTAAGCTTTCTGTCTGGCAGTCTACTGGCGCTGGTCGTTTTTGCCGTCGTACCGACATTCACCTCAAGTCGTTTTCCGCTTTTTTCACTTTCTCTCGCTCGCTTGCAAGTTGTTTCACTCCTGTATGAGCGGGAAGTCTTGCTTCCAAAGGAGCTGCTGCCATTTCGGGGTATAATCGAAGAGCAGCTTCCATGGGAGCGTTCGAATGTGTCGTGGCTTCTCTTTCCCTCCCGTTTGAATGCATCACTTGAAACAATTCCGTTACTTCGTGCTCCGAAAGTCCAGAGGTGCTCGTGGCTCAGTATCGCCTGCTTTGCGATTGTATCGGAGCTTCGTGAGCCTGTCGCTGTCGTTCGTCTTAAGGATAAAAAGTGGCTTGTCGATGCTCAGGCAGAGTACTTACTCCCTGTGTCTTACTCTCCTGCCTCTCCTCTTCCAACGATATTAGGACTCGAGCTGTTCGAGCATTCTCCCGAGCGTCTTCGCGTGGCAACAGCCCGCCTTTTGATGCTCGTTGACTCTTTCCGTCAGTGGCATGACGAGCCTGTTAGCAAAATAGCCTTCATCCACGAGAATGAGATTCGAATCTCTTTTCAAGAGTCTGCTCCAACACTTCTCCTTCGGGCTGAGCAGTTGAGTAAAGAGCGGTTACGGCAGATGGGAGAGCGCATGCAGACAGTGATGACGCTTGAGGCTTTGCGGGCAAGAGATAACGCGGTTATTGACCTACGTTTTAAAGGAATGGCGGTAGTGAAGGCCGCTCCTGAGGAGAGTTCAGGATAACCATTTGTAATCGCGAGAAGTTTTCGAATCTAAAACAATGCTTGTTTTTCTGGCTTGTAGAGAATGCCTTCCCGCAGGATATTAGGAGCGAGGCACTAACGGCTACCGTTAAAGGGTAGTTCGGAACTGGGGGGTTGTGTGTTTGTAATCATGCTCCCAGCTATGTTTTGCGTCGCTACTACAACTATTGTTTCTATTACTGAGGTTTAGAGAGGACTAGGCGAACAATGAAGAGCAAATCACGATATATCGCTGGACTCGATGTCGGCACCTCGTTCGTCCGAGTTGTGGTTGTTGAGCAGGGAGTCTCCGGAGCTCTCAGGCTTCTCGGCGTAGGGGAGGTCCCGTCACGTGGTTTGCGAAAGGGAGTGGTCATTAATATCGAAGCGACAGTAGCGGCAATAGCTGAAGCTTTGGAGCAGGCTGAAACCATGGCGGGAATAAAGGTTTCCTCCGTTTATGCTTCTATTTCTGGTGCTCATCTGCGCGGGTTCCGTAGTAATGGAATCGTGGGGATTCGAGGGAAAGAGGTTTCTCTTTTCGATATTGAGAAAGTAATGGAGGCTGCTCGTGCGGTAGCCATTCCTATGGATCGAGAAGTGCTGCACGTGCTACCTCAGGAATATATCATTGATGGTCAAGATGGAATCCGTGAACCAATTGGTATGTCTGGCGTTCGGCTAGAAGCTCAGGTTCATATGATTACTGGGTCAATCGCTAGTGCTCAGAATATTGTAAAATGTGCGAATCGTTGTGGATTGACTGTAAAAGACATTATCGCGAGTACCCTGGCTGCTGGTTCTGCAGTGGTAGCGACCGAGGAGCAGGAGCTTGGAGCGTGTCTCATTGACCTTGGTGGTGGCACTACCGATGTGACGGTGTACGAAGGTGGCTCGGTACAACATACAGCTGTTATCTCCGTCGGAGGGGCGCATATTACGAACGATATTGCAGCCGGGCTTAGGACTCCAATATCTGCGGCCGAAAAAATTAAGTGTGAATTTGGCTCTGCTGTTAAGGATGCTTCTCGTGATCATGAAACTATTGAGGTGAGTTCAACGGGAGGTCGTCCACCGAGACTTCTCTCTCGACTTGTACTGGCCGAGATTGTTGAACCGCGTGTTCGAGAAATATTTGAATTGGTGAAGGAGAATCTCGATGAGGCTCAGGTCGGCGATAGTATCGCTAGTGGGATTATTCTAACGGGGGGCACCGCAAATTTAGAAGGAATAGTCGATCTGGCGGAGAGGGTTTTTCAATTGCCTGTCAGAGTTGGTCGGCCAAAAGGAATTGTCGGAGTGAAAGAGATGGTTGAGCAACCGGAGTTTGCTACCCCTGTTGGCCTCGTATTGCATGGCGCGCAAGGAATGAAATTTCGCTCCTTTGATGATCAGCAGGGTGTCTTTCGAAAGGCGATGGGGCGAGTCTCGCAGTTTTTTATAGAGCATTTCTAGTACTTCGCCGGTTTGGTCTAACAATTCTTTACTTTGATAAGTTTTTGCTTTAAATAACCTAAAGTTACCGATTCATTTCCGACCGTTTCATCGGAACTCGGAAGGGCTCTTTGTGTAAGAGCCTCAAGAGGAAGTTAAAGCCTCCAGTTGAGAGCGTTTACGTGAGAAGCCTTTTCGGGATGGTAGCCTAATTATCTGGAGTTATTAGATAATGAGCGCGGCAGAAGTGATGTCGCTTGCGGGTGTAGTGGCCGTACCTGAGAGTTTGATGCGGGTTACAGAGAGAGATTCTGAACAACATCGGGCTCTTAAAAGTTTGATGTTGCGTTTGTTGTCAAATGTGGTTTTATTTCACCCCCGATTTGCCTTGAATGGTGAGAAAGTTTGAACACCGTTGTTCAAACGTATATAAGGCTTGAGGGTTTTTAGTTCTCATCCCAGATATGAATGTTGACCGGACGCGAAGGATGGCTCTGACGTGAAAGGTCCTAGTAGAAGCGAAGAAGGAAACCGAGAAAGTATCTTGGTACGATTAACAGCAAGGAAGAAAAGCTATGAGCAGTGAAGAAATAATGGAGCGCCTCAGGAACAGCAAAGCGTACATCAAAGTCTTCGGTATTGGAGGTGCGGGGGTTAATGCTGTTAACAACATGATCGATAGTGGACTCGATGGAGTCGAATTCTTCGCGGCGAACACCGATGCACAGGCGCTTGCTTCAAGCAGAGCTACAAACAAAATCCAGATTGGTCAGGAGATTACCAAGGGACTAGGAGCAGGAGCAGATCCAGATGTGGGTCAGGCTGCTGCGCAGGAGAGCGAAGAAGAGATTAGGAAGTCGCTCGAAGGCGCGGATATGGTGTTTATTACCGCTGGTCTTGGTGGTGGTACCGGAACACTCGGCTCTTCGGTCGTGGCTCGGATCGCTAAAGAGCTTGGATGTTTGACTGTTGGTGTCGTCACGAAGCCGTTTGTTTTTGAAGGAAAACGACGGATGAAGAATGCCGAGCGTGGCATGGCGGAGCTTGCTGGTCAGGTGGATACGCTCATTACTATCCCCAATCAGCGCTTACTCTCAGTCGCTGGACGGAATACCTCACTACTCGATACCTTCCGAAAGGCGGATGATATCTTGTATCAAGCAGTGAAGGGGATTAGCGACTTAATTTTCTTTGAAGGTCTTGTGAACGTTGACTTCGCTGACGTACGAGCTGTCATGTCAGAAATGGGTATGGCCATGATGGGTACTGGTGAAGGCGTTGGTGACAATCGGGCTATCGAAGCAGCGGAGAAGGCAATCTCTAGTCCGCTTCTGGAAGATATCTCGATTCACGGTGCACGTGGTGTTCTTATCAATGTTACAGCGTCTCCTGATGTGACGCTGCAGGAAGTGAATGAAGCTGCAGAGCTCATTCACGCTGAGGCTGATGAGAACGCGAATATCATTTGGGGAATGGTCATTGACCCAGAGGCACAAGATAGA
>JBMTVV010000120.1:0-6076 GCA_049451755.1 Bdellovibrionota bacterium | reverse complement strand
GATACTATCTAGCACCTTCTCAATTCGACAGTCAGGCATATGTAGATCAGTAATCACCACATGAGGCGTCCAAAAACAGAGGAGTTCACGAAGTTCCTTGAGTGAAGACGTTGCATATACTTCTAGAGAGAAACATTCAAGGAGGGTGGCAAGGGTAGTTCCAGCATCGATATCATCATCGATAACAGCTACTCGAATCTTTTCGATAGCTTGCGGGCTACGAGAGCTTGCCTGATGGGTAGACTGATTCCTCTTGATTGACTCAAACGAGGGGCTAGCCTCTTTCGTAACACTTTCGTCCTGAACCGCAGGAAAAGTAATGGAAAACCTTGAGCCCTGTCCTACAACTGATGAAACATCAATCCGACCTCCATTCTGCTCAACGAGCAACTGTGTTAAGACCAACCCTAATCCGATCCCTTCCGTCCTGGCTTCATCAAGTCTTACAAATGGAGTAAAGAGAGACTCTAACTTTTCATTGGGGATACCATGCCCAGTATCTTCAACCTCAACGCGAACATACCCACCTATGACTATGAGTCGGAGGGCTACCCCTCCACGATCAGTGTATTTCAATGCATTACTTACAAGATTCAGAAGAACTCTCTTTAACTGTTTTCGGTCTGCATGAATCACCCCCTCTTCATGAGTAATACTCGTGAGTGTTAGGTTCTTTGTTTCCGCATTCAGCATAAATTCTGAACGAACCTCTTCTATCAGCGTTGAAAGACTCACGAGCTCAGGATGGCTACTGAAACATCCATTTTTCATTTTTGTAAATTCGAGAAGCTCCTCTACGATATCCCGAAGACTCCTACAGTTGGCACGTGCCACCTTGAGAAAGTGTTGATTCTTGGGGTTTACTCCCTCAAGAAAGAAAAGGTCTAAAATAGACTGAATGTTATTGAGAGGAGTTCGGATATCATGAGATACATGCGCGAAAAATCGCTCTTGCTGCTCTAACTCCTCCTTACCTTCGACTTTCACTGCTGAGACGATACTGAACTCTCGTAGCGCCCGTGCTAACACCCCTACGGCTTCCACCAAGATATCATGCTCACGTGGTAGTGGAGCTTTGTCATGAGCATATCCAAGTGCTATCGCAAGAGTAAGTGTCGCCTCGTCTCCTCCTGCTCGAGGAAACGAGATACGTTGATATGACACGAGCGACTTTTGAGCTCCTGCATGCCTCTGGAGCTCGGGCCATTCATGATGACTCATTTCAATAGCAGTTAGAGGCAGATGTCCTTGAAGCATCTCTTCGAGAATCCATATCGGTGGTGCAGGTACACGTGTTATTCCACTCGAAAAATCCTGCAGGTCACTACTGGCATCGATATAGTAGAGAGCGACACTACAGGCTCTTGTCATCTCCTTTAGTCGCTCAGGAATTCTAGATAATCCCACTACTCCACTACTACGTAGAGCCTGCAACTCTTCCTGAATATGGTCTCCAAAGCGAGACATCTTACTTCCAAGTCTCTCATGAGAATGTAGCTCCCACATCTTGCTCTTCAAATCAATTAAGAGCATATCAGGCTCTACTCTATAATCCGCGCGTCGGTAAAGCACCCGACTTATTCTCGCAATAATCTCACGATTCCGCTTTTGTTCGTGAAGTGCACTTAGCAGTGCAGTAGCAAGTAGACCGATAGTTATGACGTATAAAAATTGAATCTGCATCCCTATGATGAGAAGCACACAGACAAGTATCAAGAGGCTCTTCCAATATCTCATGCTGCCTCTGAATACCTATCTTGCTGACCAATGACTCGTTTCATATGGGCTACGAGTACCCGAGGATCATCTGTCTTACGTAAGAAACCGAGCGCACCTTTTTCAATTGCCTCAATTTCATTCAGAACCTCTTCATCAGAAGAAAGCATGAAAATAGATATATGTTGATTACTCTTCGTTATCTTCATCTCGGTAAGGAACTGCATTCCGTTCATTTCCGGCATATGGAGATCACAAAGAATAACCTGCGGTTTCAGTATCCCCCTCCTTACTTCCTCCAAAGCTTGCTTGGAAGATAGCCTCCTCTCAACAGTCAATCCTTCTCGTAATAAGAATCGCTCAACGACAGAACCAAACACATCGCTATCATCGATGACAAGGATCGACGACGTATATTCATCCTCCAGAGCTTTATCATCATTCCTATCCGTATCGGCTATGCCCACTTCTTCTGTAAACGACTCCTTCTGAACCGGACTTACCTCTTCGAGTCTGGGAATAACAGTCTCTTGATTTTCTTCTTGCCAAGCGATGCGATACCGCTGCAACCGTTCGAGAGTAGTTACGGAATAACCGCTATCTCTCGTTGCCTTCGTTAACTCCAGCAACAAGAGAAGAAGTGGCTTCGTCATGCTCTTATGCACTGTCCCGCAGCCATTTTTGCCATTTGGCAGGGGAAACAGATATGAAAGCCCCTCTGCGTTGAGGCTTAATTCAAGAGAGCTCGCTCCATGACCTTTTGCCCTTAACACAAGCTCCGACAATACCTCTCGTGTCAGCTGACTTACCTCGGAAGTGTTCGATTGAGGCCCTGAGGCTTCTTGAGAGCTTCGAAGAGAATGATATCGCTCTTCACTTCTATCGAGTGCGACTGAAATTTCTCTCCATGGTGCCACCAGATATTGAAAGCCATCAAGCTTCATGAATATTTTAGGGATTTGACTCGGGTCAGAGCAAATTACTCCACGAAACATTCCATCTCGATATATAGCGATGAATCCCTCCCTTCGCATTACTTGTAGAGAAGAAGCGGCCGGCGCATGCTCAAGTTCAGTTGTAATTACTCTGGGCGCAACTCTAAAGCACCATCTCCGTGAGAGCTTCTCGAGGAGTAGTCGTTCGTCGAGCTCAATACATTCAGCGACTGATTGAAGCAGATCTCTGCGATCGGGAGTAATGCTCAGAATCTCGCGAAAAACAACTTTCCCCGTGTATTTCAGGAGCATGTGAGATAGTGGAGTGCTCCGCTGTTCGTTCCAATTTTTAAACCACTTCATAATCGGACATCTCCTCTCAATGGCACAATCTTGTAGGCTGATGCTTCTTGCGGAAAACCAAATACATCTGCTGGCTCACGCAAGTAATCAAGTGGCCAACGTACCATCACACCAATTAATACGGCACGTTGTAGGTATCTCATTCCACCTACTTCACTCCCACTCGACTGTGCATACACCATCGGAAGCGCAAAGGCGGAGCGTCCACTTCCGCTCTGTTTCTCCACTGCGTAGCTCAGTAACTCGCTCAGGTATTGACACGAATCGCTATGAAAAGCCCCTGAACCATCATATCGCTCACAAACCAAGGTCTCGATACTAGTCAAGGCTCCAGACTCACCATCAATAGCGAGAGATACGTAACCCATCTCAATGGAGAACTGGGCCGTCCCTTCATCTTGAGCACAGTGCTCAGATAGCTCCTCTGAGATTTGGAGAATAATTTTTTGGCGGTGTAATTCCAGTTCTGTCGTATCAATGAGCACCTCATTGTGTGTTCCGACGGTGGTAAGTCGTAAGGGTCGAAGGGACTCTTCATGTATAAAGCGATCAACAATCTCCTCAGCATAATGGAACTCTCGATAGCGACTCGCTGCGATCACACCACCAGATACGACTAGTAGTATTACAAGAGTGCTCGCTGCTAGCTCAAGCATGGCGACTCCCAATTCCTTCGCTGCCTTCACGTTTCCTAACTTCTCTATCATCGCGCTATCACTCCACCACGACGATTCAAGGCGATGACCGTCAGGAGTTCGTCGGAGAGTCCTTCGGCTTCATTAACTCCGAGAACTCTCCACGTCATTCGCGCTCTCACTTCGGCTGTAAATTCCTGCAAGATAGTATCAACGAGTGTTTGAAGAGCACTCAATCCATTCTCGAACTGTGCCACACTACCTACCGTTCCTTCATGAAAGAATGTTAGGTAGTAGATATGAAAGTTCATCTCTGGATAGGACGCTACAACATCACCGATTTCAAGAAGGACTGTACGTAACGCATCGGTAACCTCTGTGCGGATGTCGCCCGATTCTGGGTCAACAAGTCTAACCCCCTGACTCCAAGGGAGATCACCTGCCAACAGTATCGCTTGTCGAACACTCTTTCCCCGCATTCCACCAAGTGACTCTCGATCGTCATTTGCAAAGAGACTAAGCGCCATAGAACGAATAATATTGGGGGTATCCCCATACATTCCTGAGCGAACCGACTGAGACCACAGAAGCATCTCGCCTGAAATCTCCTGAAAAAGTGGATCCACTTGCCAATCGGCAACCTGATCTATCACATATCCACTGCCAGGGGGTGTCTTCCATAACCCGTAGAATGAATCGTGTGAAATAGGGATCGCGAATTGTTCATTCATGGACTCTCGTTCACTGGCAGCCGCACAGTGTTCATTTCGGACAAAGGGTGAATTCCATTCATGGAACGTATTCGGATTGGGGTGTATCTCCGGAGGTAGCGTCGGAGATACTGGTTGTAAAACATCAAGAAATCCTCCGCTTCCTGATGGATAGACACTCACTCCTACCTGGTTGTCTCGAAAGCTTGCCAAATACTGATAAAGACGAACTGCTCCAGCCTTCAGCGCTCGTAAGGGGGCAGAAAAGCATTGCTGCGAGGCGACAAGTGGCACAACTAACTCAGCAACCTGATCTCCATCAAAATCATGGGCAAAAGAGATAATCCCCTGTGCAAATAGCTCAGCTGGCACTTCTGCACCAGGTGTCCATCCAGAGACATGGTCAATTGGCGGCGCTAAATATGAAGACGCATCAAGCGCAATATGCGCTCGAAATGGAGTAGTTCGAACCTGTGACTCAGCTGCAAGTGAAATCCGGAGATCCTGAGCAATCAGATTTGCAAAAAAAGGACGAAAGGCTCTTTCATAGCGAAGAGTGACTATGTCTGATACTTGAACTTGTGGATCATAGATCATAGAGGTATTTCCCTGCTGAAGCAGTGGCCGCTCTTCTACAAACAGATCAAACGCCTCTATTGCCTCAGGTATATACGGAAAGAAACGTTGAACATGCAATCCTGCCTGATCAAGCATTGCCTGCGCTTGTTTCTTCTCATGAAAAAACATAGCGATATCAATACCGAGGCTGAGCGTGAAGAAGAGAAATGGAATCACGACCGCCGCAACAAAAAGAAGCGTACTACCGACCTCTCCTTGAGGTTCGTTACTGTATGTCTTCGATCGTCTTGGGCTCATAGCTACTTTACCATTGCATTGCTTGAGAGCTTCATGATTTGAATGAGCGGAGATGTCATGAAGAAGATAACGAGCCCCGCAAATGTAAGGACAAGTGGCAAAGTAGCCTTGACGGGAAGCTTTGCTATTTGCTCATCTACCGTTTCCTGATAATAGAGCTGCGTAGAATCGCTCAATTCTCGAAGGGGTTGGACCAACTCTCCTCCTTGCTTCTGTGACACCGAGAGATGAATAAACGCATGCCTCAGGGCAGGATTCTCGACCTCGGAGGCTACTTGTGAGAGCGCTTCCTCAAATCCGATACCACGCTCATGCAGTGTGCATGCTCTTTCCAATAACTGCGTAACAGGATCTACTTGCTCACCGAGCCTGGCCGCCTCCTCACGAGCAAGTCGCGTAATAACTCGAATTCCGGAAAAGATATCAAGTCCTGCCTGAGCAGCCATCACGAGGCGCTCCATAACAACCGGCAGAAAAAAATCAATCTCCTCGATCAGTCTTTTCTTTTTTAGAAAGAGGTCACGCCGAGTAAAAAGATAGCCGCCACTCAATCCAATGAAGAAGAGAATAGTCGAAAGCAGTACATCTTGAGTAAAGCATAACGTAAGAGCGCCGCAGAGAATTGCATTACCCCATGGAACGAGGCGCAGTTGTTGCCCATAACGTAGTCGCTCCACTTGAGTAAAAAAACCAGCAGCACAGAGCTCATCTTGGCTCGGTCCAATAGCGAATTGTCGCCGAGCTCGATACACTTCTTTTTTATCCTCTTGGGCTCGATGCTCTCGAAGCTTATGGAGAACGTCACGCTCTCTCCAGCGTCCACTTACGATTAACCTCAATC
>JBMTVV010000119.1:0-6105 GCA_049451755.1 Bdellovibrionota bacterium | reverse complement strand
GATTCGGCAAAGATTTCAGCATTATCTTCATTCGCTGCGTCTCGAATTGCATTCGTAAGAGTTTCAATGTTTTCTGGTCGTCCGCTAATAGCAAGAAGTTCTGAATAGTAAGCCTTCTCATCCTCGCTTGCTCCCTCTTTCAGCATGAGAGCGGTTACCTCTCGATACAGTTCAGGGCAAAAGGTACAGTCTTCTCCGGGGAGGGTAAATTGCTCGAGAATAATATCATCGTAATCTTCGACGCCCTTCTGTAAGGCAGCGAGTGCCTCTTGTACATTCGTATAGATTTCTGTTGCTGGTCGGGTGTCAAATTCCTCACTAATTTCAAACTCATCAAGTGTGTCTTTGAGTGGAGTCGAGGGGCCTCCGTTTTCTGGATCTGTCCCTGAGGAATCCCCGCTACCGTCGGTTGTTATGCGTTGTTCTTCTCCGGAATCGAGTTGCTCATCAGGCTGTAGAAGGAGGAATGCTATTGCGAGGACTCCCATCACAAGGGTGGTAACGAAGAGAAGAGTCTTTTTTGAGTTATTCATCATTAGTGTTCTCAGACCTAGTGTTTATGGAATGCTCTCTTATTTTATACTGGGAATGTAGCGAATGAAAAACCCTGAAGTAGGTCAGACTGATAAAAACCGTATGAAAGTCACTTGTGTGGGGTTCTGGTATTCTTGGGGGTGCGTTCTGCTGATAAAATGACATACAGGGCTTGGTGATGCCCTCATGTATGAACCGGACGGATAGGCTCCTTCCACTTCTAAGTAAAACGCGCAATGGGGTGATAGGCGATAAACTGCTCTCCACAATGCATAAACGACCCTCTTCCGTAGGTGACTACCGCACGAAGATTAGTAGTTCAAGTTTGGCTGGAGCCACCGTTCGACTTCCTCTTTGGACATCTCTTTTCGCTTCGCGTAGTCCTCAATTTGGTCCTGGCTGACTTTTCCAAGGCCAAAGTAGTGAGAGCGAGGATGAGAGAAGTAGAGCCCTGATACTGATGCTGCCGGATACATCGCAAAATTTTCGGTTAAGGTAATGCCGATCTCTTCGCACTGCAGAAGTTGAAAGAGGGTCCGTTTCTCGGTGTGGTCAGGACAGGCAGGATATCCTGCTGCTGGTCGAATTCCCTGATACCGTTCTCGTACGAGTTGTCGAGGAGTGAGCTGTTCCTCAGGTGAATACCCCCAATAGTCTCTCCGAATAAGATAGTGGAGGTATTCGGCAAATGCCTCTGCCAATCGATCCGCGATTGCTTTGACCATAATTGCGTTATAGTCATCGTACTCGGCTTCGTATTTCTCAAGGAGCGATTCAATTCCAATTCCGGCAGTAACTGCGAACGCTCCGATATAATCAGCTTTTCCGGAGTCTTTGGGTGCAACGAAATCAGCGAGAGCGATATTACTCTGCTCACTCCGTTTTCGAGTTTGTTGTCGAAGAGAGTGAAAAGTAGTAAGTACCTTCGCCCTAGTATCATCGGTATATAACTCAATATCATCGACCTCTATGGCATTTGCGGGGAAGAGCCCAAAAACCCCACGCGCTTCAAGAGACTTATTCGCAATAATCTGTCTGAGCATCTCAAGCGCATCATCATGTATGCGTCGAGCTTCTTTCCCGACTTTTGGTGATTCAAATATCTCCGGATAAGCGCCCTTTAAATCCCATGTGAGAAAGAATGGCGTCCAGTCGATGAACTCACTGATCATCTCTAGGGAGACATCTTTCAGAACATGGATTCCGGCTTGTTGCGGCACAGGCGGCGTATAGCTCTCCCATTCGATATGGAGCTTGTTTGCGCGAGCCTCTGTGAGGGTGCAGTAGTCTCGTTCCTGTTGACGAGCGAGATGCTCCCTTTGTAGCCGAGCATAGTCCGCATTCGTCTCTTTAACGAATGCATCTTTTGACTCTGAGGAAAGGAGATTGCTTACGACCGGTACGCTTCGAGATGCATCTTCAACATGAATGCATGGGCCAGAATAGCGGGGTGCAATTTTAATCGCCGTATGTTTTCGTGAAGTTGTTGCTCCACCGATCATGACGGGAATTGAGAGTTTCTGACGCTCAAGTTCTGCTGCAACATGCACCATCTCGTCGAGGGATGGAGTAATGAGACCACTTAATCCAATGATATCAACGTTATGTTCTTTTGCCTTCTCGATTATCACATTCGCTGGGACCATTACTCCGAGATCGATTACCTCGTAGTTATTACACCCGAGTACGACACCGACGATATTTTTCCCAATATCGTGCACATCACCCTTTACCGTTGCCATGAGTATTCGTCCCTTATAGGACGGGCTCTGTGCCGAGGTGCGCTCTTCCTCCATAAACGGGAGCAGGTATGCAACAGCTTTTTTCATGACTCGAGCGCTCTTGACGACCTGCGGGAGAAACATTTTCCCCTCTCCGAAGAGATCCCCCACAATGTTCATGCCATCCATGAGGGGGCCTTCGATAACGCGTAGTGGAATCTCGAGTAGCTGTCTCGCCTCCTCGGTATCCTCGTCAATGTAGTCCGTAATACCTTTGATGAGCGCGTGTTGTAGCCTTTCTTGTACCGACAGATTGCGCCATTCCAGTTGTGCGTGTTGCTGTTCGGTATGAGATTGGCGAACAGTTTCTGCGTATGCTACGAGGCTCTCTGTCGCCTCAGGTGAGCGATTGAGTAAAACATCCTCTACTTTTTGGAGCAATTCAGAGGGAATCTCTTCATAGACGGCAAGCTGACCAGCATTCACGATGCCCATGTCGAGTCCGGCACGGATGGCATGGTAAAGGAAGGCGGAGTGCATGGCCTCTCGTACGAAGTCGTTGCCACGAAAGGAGAAGGAGATGTTACTAATCCCGCCACTTACTCTTGCACCTGGCAGGTTCTGTTTGATCCACTTCGTAGCTTCGATGAAGTCAACGGCGTAGTTGTTGTGTTCCTCTATTCCAGTTGCAACAGTAAGAATATTCGGATCGAATATGATGTCGTGTGAAGGGAAGCCAATTTTTTCCGTAAGTAGAGTATATGCCCTCTTACATATTTGGATTTTTCGTTCTTTTGTGTCGGCCTGCCCCTGCTCGTCAAAGGCCATGACAATAACAGCAGCTCCGTAGTTTCGAATGAGTCGCGCTTGTTCGAGAAAAATACTCTCTCCCTCTTTGAGGCTGATCGAATTTACAACACCTTTTCCTTGGAGGCATTGAAGGCCTGCTTCAAGGACTTCCCACTTCGATGAGTCAATCATGAAGGGAAGTCTTGCTATCTCAGGATCAGATGACATGAGGTTCACGAGCTCAATCATCATTCGTTTTGAGTCAATCATCCCTTCATCGAGATTGATATCGAGAATTTGCGCACCTCCATCAACCTGAGTTTGAGCAACTGAGAGAGCGCCTTCGAAGTCCTCTTCTAGGATGAGGCGCGCAAATCGTCGGGAGCCAGTGACGTTCGTTCGCTCCCCCACATTTGTAAAATTCGAGAGCGCATTGAGCGATAGTGGTTCAAGTCCGCTGAGTTGAAGTCCTGGTCGGGGGGCTGGTACTTTTCGGGGCGGATGCTGTGGAATGAGCGCTGCGAGCGCTTCGATATGGTGTGGGGTCGTGCCACAGCAGCCCCCAATGATATTGACGAGTCCTTGCGAGATGAAGTCTTCTACTTCGCGAGCAAACTGTTCTGGTGTTTGATCGTATTCACCGAATTCATTCGGAAGCCCTGCATTCGGATAGATGATAAGCGGACATGGGAGCACTCGCGCGATATCCTGGACGTGGGGGAGGAGCTGGGCAGCTCCAAGTGCACAATTAAAGCCAAATGCGAGGAGATGTTCAGCGTGTGAGAGTGAGACCCAGAATGCTTCCGGCGTCTGTCCAGAGAGCGTGCGACCACTTTGATCAGTAATTGTTCCGGAGATTATTAGAGGAAGCTCTCTTCCTGTTTCAGCTCGCATCTCGTGCACAGCGACAAGCGCTGCTTTCGCATTCAGTGTATCAAAGACGGTTTCAATAAGTACGAGATCGATTCCTCCATCAATGAGACCTTTCAGTTGCTCACGGTATGCCCCTTTTAGTTCAGCAAAAGTAGTAGCTCGAAAACCTGGATTGTTGACATCTGGTGAGAGCGAGCATGTTTTGTTTGTCGGCCCAAGAGCTCCGGCTACGAATCGAGGTTTATCGGGAGTACGATTGGAAAAATCTCTCGCTGCACGCGATGCAATCTCTGCTGAAGCACGATTTAATTCATAGACATATGATTCTGTCCCGTAGTCTGCCTGTGAAATACTCGTTGAATTGAATGTATTCGTTTCAATGATATCTGCACCGGCTCGGAGAAATTGACGGTGAATCTCCTCGATGAGTTCGGGGCGGGTCAGGGAGATGATATCGTTATTGCCTTGAAGCGAATTAGGATGATTTGCAAACCGGTCACCTCGGAAATCATCTTCTTGAAGCTTATAGCCTTGAATGCTTGTTCCCATAGCGCCATCCATGAGGAGCATTCGTTCTTTTAGGAGTGTTCTGAGGTAGGTGGTTGTCGTTTCAGTCATGGCGGTTCTACGGTGGAGGTTTGCCTAATACATAAGAACTCCAGCATGGGCATCTTTCCCCAAAAAGGCAAAGAAATCGATATTTTTAGCGAGAGGCTCTTTTACTACGTCACACCCGCCTCTTCGGTGTCATAACTCTTCTTAGAAGCTCAGGGGCTTGTTGAAATGGCGAGGCGCGGACCCTTTATTTCAACACTGCGTCATGGATGAAGGTGTTTTCTTAGGGTGGTCTCAGGTCCATCGTGAGAAGGCACCACGCGGAGAGTTCACGAGTTCTATCGCATGGTGGCTTATAAGACTTTTCATCGCTTGACGGTATCTACCGTCGGGTATGAAGAGACCAACGTAACCTCCATTCGCTCGCCGGGGCCGGAGTTGAGCCTTTTTCAACTCGGCCCCTTTTTTTCGCCCCGGAGCTCAAATATCTCTGAGAAAGAGCTCGTCTGCTCACCTATTGTGTTTGCAAGTTGGAGATACAAAGGTTGGGTCGAGGGGATGTCGCGGAGTATGTACCGATAGACCCGTCCAAACTCTTGGTCGGTATAGCTTTCTACCTCATCTCTTCTGAGATGGATTTCCTGCGAGAGGTTCTCACGGGAGTATCCATATCGTAATACAAATCCTTCAACTTCCTTGCTTGGCACCTCCCAGATGACCTCGACACTACTTGCTTCAGGTAGGGCTGATGACTCAATTGCTACCGGAGAAGACTCCTTTCGACGTGCGATTCGCTTCGAAGAGTCAGCAAGGATCGGTTCGTCAGTAGCCTCTCCATCAGGAACGGGAGTGTCTGAGCTGTTGGTGGGAGGGGTAACAGCATCATCAGAAGAGCTACTTGCCTGGTCTCCAAATGGATTCCATGAGGAGCTGCCACCAAAGGCAGAGCATCCTTGGGTGCAAGCGATTGTCGAAAGGATGGCTCCAAGGATCAGTATTCGTGAAGTATTCTGTTTCATGACATTCTTGAGGTTCGCATATCTCTCTTGACCTTCAAAATGTAGATTGATTGGCGGTAATGGTCAATGAAGATCTCTTTGTTCTTACTTCTGAGAGCCCTACGAGGATGCTCGGGTCGTTGGGTCTCTCTTTTGAGTGTTCGGTTTGTGCTTGTACATTACTTGCTGGGTCTGAGATACTCCGCGGAGTGACTTATGTTCTCGATAGACTCAGTTTCAAAATACTACGGTGATTATCTGGCGCTCTCTGATGTGAGCTTTACGCTCAGGCCTGGGGATGTCGTGGGGCTGCTTGGTCTTAACGGGGCAGGTAAGAGTACGCTTCTAAAGGGTCTTGCGGGTGAGTTTGCCTTTTCCCGCGGTTCTGTAACGTGCCATGGAGTATGCCGCCGTGAACGGCCCCTGGAGTATCGCCGTTTACTTGGATATCAGCCGGATCGACCGTGTTTTCCCGAAAGCTTCACCGTCTTCGAGTTCGCTAGGTTTATGTCCGAGGTATACGGCGGAGCTCGTCGTAATGCGCTTGGTCACATCGAAGCGTGGCTCGATCGGCTACAGCTCTCATCTCTGAAGCGAGCATTTTGTGATGAGTTGTCGAATGGTGAGCAACAGCG
>JBMTVV010000118.1:0-6123 GCA_049451755.1 Bdellovibrionota bacterium | reverse complement strand
ACACCCTTGTAGAGCAAGTACTCCTATCTTCGTCATAACTGACTAGACTCCGTTCCGTTCAATAGGAATAGTAACACTGCGTAAAAAGGCTTATGTGCCTAGTATCCCCTTCCGGCGTACTTTTCCGCCTCTCCCAAGGTGGAAATTTCAACCCCACGCATCGCCTCACCAAGTCCACGAGACACCTCAAGAAGCGCCTTCGGATCATTGTAGTGCGTAGTGGCAGTAACAATTGCTTTAGCAAACTGAAGAGGATTTTCAGATTTAAAAATTCCAGATCCAACAAAAACAGACTCTGCGCCAAGTTGTCTCACGAAGGCCGCATCAGCAGGGGTAGCAACACCGCCTGCAGCGAAGTTTGGAACCGGTAGCTTCCCTTGCTCAGCGACCATCTCAACGAGCTCAAGTGGCACCCGATATTCACGAGCTTTATCCTCAAGGACTGGCCCCGTTAAGGTCTTAAGCTCTCGAAGCTCCTTCTGAATGAGTGTCATGTGACGAGTCGCTTCAATAATATTCCCAGTACCTGCCTCACCCTTCGTTCGAATAAGCGCAGCCCCTTCATTCACCCGTCGTAGTGCTTCACCTAAGTTACACGCACCGCATACGAAAGGAGTTTTAAACTGCTTCTTATTGATATGCGAGAATGGGTCCGCCGGCGTTAACACCTCTGACTCGTCAATGAAATCAACTCCGATGGCCTCTAGGATCTGAGCTTCTGCGATGTGACCAATTCGCACCTTCGCCATGACAGGAATGCTCACCGCTTGCTGGATTTCTTCAATCATCTTTGGGTCGCTCATCCGAGCAACTCCACCTTGTTTACGAATATCGGCTGGAACCCTCTCAAGCGCCATTACAGCAACGGCACCTGCTTCCTCAGCGATCTTTGCCTGCTCAACATCAATGACGTCCATAATGACGCCGTTACATAACATATTTGCGAGACCCGTTCGTAAATCCATTCTGCTACCTCGAGATGATTATTTCTACTCGTTAGAATACCGCTGGAGCTATCTGAAAACAACTTCGCCGAGGAGAGACTCTCCTCAGAACACTGCCCTAAAAACACCAGAGATATCAGCTAGTAGTACCTAATTCCGGGATACCGCCAAAAGCAAGTCTTCCTGAAGGCGCTTCAGATGTGATGTATCCATCCCCTGATAAAAGCCTCGGATTTGACCATCGGCATCAACCAATACTACCCGTGTATTATGCTCATCCGGCAGCATCCCGCTTGCGAGACGGAACCCATCGGAGAGCAAACTTCCACTCTTATGCACTATCTCGGTATTTTTTTGCATATTCTGCTAACACTTCCGGTGTATCGTTCTCGGGATCAACAGAGATAGAGACAAACAAAACCGGAGCATCCGCAGGAAGAGTTGCGTGGATCTCTTTCAGAGCACTATTGATTCTTGGGCAGATACTCGGACATCGAGCAAAGAAGAAGCTCACCACACGGATACGGCCATCAGATTCCCGAAATTCGAAGTTATTTCCCTCTGTATCAAGAAAGGTAAAGTTAGGGGATTCCCCCATAAGAGGGAGTGCCTCTTTCTCTTCAGCAGATCGAGAACATCCGCTCAGAGCTGAGATAGTCACTACGGCAAGGACACAGCCAATTAAATAACGCACTAGACTAATCCTGAATCAGCGATAACGAGAAGAAATATCACTGGCAAGTAGACGAGCGAAGCTCGCAGAAGCCCTCGAGCGGAAACATCATCGAGAGATGAAACAAAGCGCTGTCCCGCACGGAGCATATAGAGGCTCAAGAGCAGGGCTCCAGCACCATACACCATCCCACTCATTCCTGCTGCCACCGGGAGCAATGAAACCGGAATCAAGAGAAGCGAAAAAACCATCACATGTCGTGCGGTACGCCCGCCATCTGGGTCTACAGAGGGAAGCATCTGACATCCACCAGCTTTATAGTCTTCCTTATAGAGCCAAGCGATTGAGTAAAAGTGTGGGTGTTGCCACACGAAAAGAATAAGAAAGAGCGCCCATGCTTCGATCGATATCTCGCCTGTTGCAGCAGCCCATCCACCAACCGGCGGAAGAGCACCAGGGATTGCCCCAATCATGGTATTAAGCCAGGTAATGCGCTTGAGCGGCGTGTAAACCAACACATAGAGAAACGCGCTTAATAGTGCGAGAAAGCCTGTTAGGAGGTTCACCTGCCCCACAAGGATAGCTGTTCCGCTGAGCACTAGAGTCGTACCAAATGAGAGCGCGCTCGCTGGCGTAATGCGTCCGGCTGGAAGGGGACGCTTTGCGGTTCGCTGCATGCGCTTATCCAACTCTCGCTCAACGAAGTTATTGAGGACAGCTGAACCAGCAACCGTGAGGAACGTTCCCAGCAAGGCAAAGAGAAAGCGAGGGAGTGGCTCAATGGTACCAGCACCGAGAAAGTACCCCATGGAGGTTGAAATGAGCACCATGAAACCGATACGCGGCTTCGTGAGTGAAAGGTAATCTTTCCATTTTTGTCTATCCATGGTTCTTGCCTTTACGTACTGCTCTTCTCTGAGACTCCTAACGGAACGCCTTTAAAACTATCTCTCTTGTTGAAATACGATTCAAGTCTTGAGGCAGAAACGAGCAAATCTTAGCTTCTCCCCGCGGAGAGCTCTTCGAAAGGCTCGCAAAGGACCAGACTCAGGCACGCCCTTTTCCACCGTGCGACGAATTAAGGCAATACCTAGCAATGAGGGGCTATCCTCGACGAAACTTCACCCCTTCTGGAGTATCCCGTAGCTCGATTCCCTTGGCAGTCAGGAGATCACGAATCTCATCAGCGCGGCTAAAGTTTTTACTCTTCCGAGCCTCTTCTCGCTCATCAATGAGGGCTTGAATCTCTTCGTCGGGCAACTCTTTTGCTTGCTCTCCGACTCCTAACCCAAAGACAGTATCAATACTCTTCAGCAGCTCTCTTCCGAGCTGTCGGTCTCCTGCGGTGAGCTCGTGTGCGGACTTATTCACCTCTTTGATGAACTTCATAACTACTGCCATTGCAACAGAAATATTTAGGTCATCATCCATCGCAGCGCAGAATTCAGACTCAATCCCACGACAGAACTGATTCCACTCTTCCCGCAGCGGAGTCTCAGCAGGAGCGCTTGCAGAGAGCTTCTCATAGCAATCATCGAATCGTTGAATAATCTTTGTATTCCCACTTAAATCATCTTCCCGAAAATCAAGCTGTTGTCGGTAGTGCGTTTTCAATAACAGTTCGTAACGGATGCTTCGAGGATCATGTCTACGGTCGAGTAAATCGCGCAGCGTAAAGAAGTTCCCCGCGGACTTTGACATCTTCTTCCCATTGACGATGAGATGTTCGTTGTGAAGCCAGTACCGAACGAACGGAGCTGCACCACAACACTCTGACTGCGCAATCTCATTGGTATGATGAGGAAACTTTAAGTCTACTCCACCCGAATGAATATCAATTGGCTGGCCTAAATACTTCGTGGACATCACGGAACACTCGAGGTGCCATCCCGGACGCCCCCTCCCAAACGGGCTCTCCCAGTAATTATCTCCATCTGCAGCCGAATGGGCTTTCCACAGTGCAAAATCCTGGGCATTTTCCTTTTCATACTCATCGGCTGCATTGAGCCGTTGTCCCGCATTCGCCTTCAAAGTTTCAGGATTCAACTGAACTAGCTCTCCATAGCTGGGAAAGCTGGAAACTTTAAAGTAGACATCTCCATTTTCAGCTTGATAGGCATGTCGCGACTCGAGAAGCTGGCGAATCATCTCGATCATCCCATCAATCTCATCAGTAGCCCGCGGCATCTGTTCTGGAAGAATGATGTTGAGCGTCTTTAGGTCTTCAAGAAACTCCGCAAGATAAAAATCAGTAAACTCTCGAAGCGTCTTCCCTGCCTTCTGAGAATCTCGAATGGTCTTATCATCGACATCAGTAATATTCATCACATGATAGACGGAGTACCCGCGAAACTTGAGATAGCGCTTCACGATATCGTTGAAGAGGTACGCACGAAGATTACCAATGTGAGCATAGTTGTAGACGGTTGGTCCACACGAGTAGAATGTCACTCGCTCATCACTTTCAGGCGTAAATGCCTCGATGGTACGACTCAAGGAATTATAAAAATGGACCATAATTTTTTTCTCTTTTATAAGCCTCTCTTTGCATGCTCATGAAGTATCACTACCCACTACATTCGGTATCGTGAGCACTCATAAAATCCCTCAGTTGGATGACCGCCTTTCGGTGGATTTTCGAGATCCATCCCTTTGACATCGAGTGTTGCTCTCCGATTTCATCAAACGTTTTGTGATGAAAGTAGTACTCTTCAATTACTAGCCGCTCCTTCTCCGGGAGCTCTCCTACCCCACTCTTTAAAAGTGCGGATATCTCTTGTCGACTCGCCACCTCTTCTGGTGTTTCTAATTCACTCCCGAGGAGCTCTTCTCCGCTCTCTGCGCAGAGAGAGAGTCGATACACAAGCGCGGCACTTGCTGCCTGCTGGAACACTTCTGCGAGCTTCTCCTCAGGACTCCCCTCCGCTCTCCGTCGAATCTCATCTTCCTCTCGATACTCCGTGAGTGCACGTAACGCTTTTGCTTTCTTAAACCCAGAACGTGAGAGCCCCGTTATCTTTGACAAACCATCGAGCAACGCTCCGCGAACCCGAATCCTCGCGTACGGCTCGAACGGCACTCCACGTGAAGGATCAAATCGCTCGGCTGCTTCCACTACTCCGAGATACCCGACTCCTACGAGCTCATCTTTTTCTTGTTGTGAGATATCAAACTCGCGGAGGAACCGCCGGACATACCGCTCAACCCACTCAAGATGCTGCTCAGGGTCAATCTCGAATGGGGTGTTTTCTTGACCATATCCTTCCTCATCCATGAGCGTCGTAATTCACCATTAAAACTCTGCCTTGGTTGGACGCAGTATAAAGCGTTGAATCATCTCAGCTGGTGAGATCTCCTCCCGAAGCATTGCTGCAGTTGCTTCCGTAATTGGCATTTCTACCTGGTGCTCTTCAGCAAGCTGCAGGACTACCGATGTTGTTCCAACCGCCTCTGCAGTAGAACCCAATGTTCGGAGAATCTCTTCTAACTTCTCACCCCGTCCGAGTCGAATTCCCACGGTTCGGTTTCGACTCCGGTCGCACGTTGCCGTCATGATGAGATCACCCATTCCTGAAAGTCCTGAGAGTGTCCTCTCTTCTGCACCCATCGCCACAGCCAGTCTCGTCATTTCAGCAAGTCCACGGGTAATGAGGGCAGCCCTTGCTGAGTCCCCCACCTCCCAGCCATCGGACACCCCAACCCCAAGTGCGATCACATTCTTGAGAATCCCGCCAAGCTCGACTCCAAGTGGGTCACTCGAGAGATACACTCGCATCGTATCGGCACGAAAAAGCTCCGAAACCTCCCGCGCAACGACTCCATCGTGCGACGCGGCAACGATTCCTGCAGGTCTTCTTCGAATCACATCACTAGAAAAACTCGGTCCCGAAAGCACGGCAAGCCTTGCCAGCTGTGGGTACTTCTTATGCATGAACTGAAGGGGCGTCAAAAGTGTTTTTGGCTCAAGCCCTTTAATGGCACTGATAATGAGCGTTTCAGATGAGACTTGCATCGAACGGAAAACATCCTCAAGAGCTCGAGAAGGCACTGTTAAAAGGAGTACTGGCTGTTGAAAAACAATATCTGCCGTATCGACAGGACAGAGACCCTCATGGAGCGAGAACTCACTGTGGTAGCGCGAGTTTTTTCCGTGGTTTCTCACTGACTCAAGGACCGCAGCATCCCGATCCCAACAGACAACATTGTGCCCATTCCGCGCGAGATGGTCTGCAAGCGCTGTTCCCCAGTTACCGAGACCGAGGACTCCAATGGAACTCTTCTTCCTACTCGTCACTAGCACCCTCTTCTGTCTCACTTGCATCTCGAATCGGCGCAATCGCTGAGAGCTTCTCACCATCTTCAAGGTTCACTAAGCGAACCCCCTTCGTATTCCTTCCGACACATGAGATATCACTCACAGCCATTCGAACAATCTTACCAGTGGAAGCGATTGCCATTACTTCGTGCTTCTCTAGCACTGCGGAAACTCCGATAACTGGACCATTT
>JBMTVV010000117.1:0-6128 GCA_049451755.1 Bdellovibrionota bacterium | reverse complement strand
TATTTCAAGGAAGTACTCTTCTGCAGGAAAGCCCTCACACTCTGATCATGTGTGGTGCACCACCCTCACAGGTACCAGTTACCGTCACCCTGTACGGCAGAAATGGAAAACCACTGACAACAAGACAGCTTCTAAGACTCGAGAGAGCTGAACTTCTGGTAAAAGCCCGGGAACTGAACACATCAGAGCGGCGCAACTGGCCGATTACTAAACCATACCAAGGTGCATTCTCTGTCTCACCGGGCGATTGGAGCTTTGGATTGAAAGCAAAAAGAGCAACGGTTACCTCAAGACCAAGTGCATTCCGATTGAGAAACATTGAAGATAATGACTCCATAGAGCTTAGATGGGCAATTCGAGGTTGGGGCAGGATGTTTCGTAAGAGCAGAGCAGGGAGATAAACGGTAATAATGAAGAGTATAACCACACTCCGAAATAGTATATGTGCGCTTCTGGTCGTATGCCTGTGGAGCACGAGTCTTTTGGCGCAAGCACCGGTCACGATTACTACTACCGTAAAAGATTCTCTAGGAGTACTTCTTTCAGGAATCTCTGTCACATGTTCAGTAGGCGGGTCCGAAACGACACAGGTAACGGGTCCAGACGGCATTGCGATATTCTCTACAAGCTCCACTGGATCCTATACGTTAGCGGCGCTACATCCAGGCTACACATTTTCTCCTCTAAGTGGACAGATGAGCAGTCGTTCATCTGTAACTCATGAGATAACTGGTACCGTCGTGCCAATGACGATCTCTGGAACGGTTAAGACAGCATCCGGCACACCAGTTTCAACACCGACTATGACCTTTAATGGGAGTCAGACCGTTGTGATTGATCCCCAGTATGGGACCTTTTCTATCCCTGTTACATATGGTGACCGGTATACGTTAACCATAGAAGACCCTGCTCAAGAGTGGTTCTTCACAAACCCACTCACAGAAGGGGTTGTATCTGGAGATACGCGGTTCACGTATATAGCGATTCCAAAATAGTGCTTTGATTGACTCTTGATGATGCTCCGCATAGAGGTGCGGTTCTCCATACAAGAACAGTAATCTGTACAAAACGATGGAATTACTCGAGCGACAATAATGCGTGATATTTTAACGCGAACGTCATGAGATAACACCGATTGTGAGATGAGAGAGATAGGCTTTTCCCTCATCTCACACCGGCATCATCTGAAGAATCACTCTCTTTTCTCGCTTTCACGGGAAAGATTCGGGATCGTCACTCCATACTTTTCGATATAAGAGGAGATGAACACCGTACCTAATCCACACAACGCGAGCACCATCCACGGACTGTAGGTTGATATATCAATAGCGATACTTAGTTGGTGAAGTAGAGAGGCAAGTAAGGTACTGCCTAAGAAATAGACAACGAACTTCTTGCCGAGTACATACGCTGCAATGAATGAGAGCACTGTTATCGGCAGAAATATGATGGCGCTCGTAACACCCGGATAGAAAAGCTGATTCCCGAGGAGTGTCAGAGCGACGAAGCTCAATGCGATGTCGATAAATATGCAATTTCGCTCGATAGCGTAGCGAGAGAAGCCTATGAGGAGTATTCCAAGGGGAATCACTACTATTGGAACGTCAAGCGCTGAATCCATACCCATTTCAAAAGCACTGAGTGTAGCAATTGAAAGACATATGCTTGAAGCAAGAGCCGGAACGAGCGCTGTATACTGTAGGGCAATTTGAGATGTTTGAGTCTCCACGTACTCAGGCATGAGCCGAAAGAGTGTCATGGCGATACCACCCAAGATAATACCGTAGAGAAAGAGAGATGGGGCATAGAGATAGAGACTTCTCACTCCCAATATCAGTGTCGGAACATAGAGAAGGATACGAATGAAGTGCCCTTCTTTTGTCCTAAATTCATTCCTCTTCAACCAGAGTCTACGATCAAGATAGTAATGAAACAGTAAGCTCACTACCACGAGATATCCGATGAAATTTGAGTCTCGGATTGGAACAAGCAATAAACCACTTACGATGAGAAAGATACTCGTTACCTGCTTTGCACTCGAACGCACAAATACTGAAATGGCAAAATAGGTAATCGGCGCGAGGACAAGAGCACCTATTCCATTTGCTAGTAATGCTGACTCAAAGCTAGAAGCTTGTAAGCGAAGGAGCGAAGGGTACGTAAGGCCCTTCGCTCCTTCCATACACGAAAAGAGGAGTCCGCCTAAACGGGCAAAGTGGATTGGTACTATGAGGGCTGTAATCCCCAGCAGAGTCCTTGCTGCGTTTACATCTCGCATAACGACACCAGAGAAGACTCCGATGACGGTCATGAGTACAGTAAACCCAAGGAAAGAGTAGTAACGACTCACATGGTCATGCGTCTCCCATTGTTGCAGGAGAAAAATAGCCGCCGATACCACTATAAAGAAAGCACCCATCCGGCGTAGCAAAATAGGAAGCGTGCTCTTCTCTTCACGAATATTCTGACCTGCACCTAATTCTTGCATCAGAGCCTCATCTGTTTCAGTTACCGTGTGAGCTTCAGCTGAGTGATTTTCCATGATATTCACCTCTTCTTATTGAAGTTCTTCGAGAGCAGCTTCCAGCTCTTCCCGTTCTTCCGCTGAAAGAAATTCATCCTCGAGTGTATCGAGCGACGCACCTGAGGTATCAGACTGCAATTCATATGTTGTAATCTGAGATTCCCAACGATCAAAGATATCTGCCACATCAGCCGCTAGCCCGACACTGTTTGCAGATAGAGATACCTTTGCTTTAGCGCTAGACTGGCGCGTCTTCATCACGTTGCGCTGGCGCTTCATATTCTCGAGGTCTGACTGGACTTGAGAGAGTTCTTTCGTGAGCTGCTTTTCAAATTGAGAGTGTTCCTCTTGCCGCACTAAGAGTGTCGCCAGCTCTTGCTCCAAGAGTTTTCTCCGCCTCAAGCATTCAATTGCTCGCTCTTTATCATCGTGCTTACTCTTTCGAGCGCGAGCCTCCCATAGACTGACAGCCTCTCTAACTTCGTCGACTTTTTTCGTGAGCGCGCGACCATCTGCCTGTACCCGCTTGAGTTGAACTTGTGCACTTGCTACATACCGAGTCATATCCTCGATTGAGCAATCGATTTGTGACTCATGGTTCTCCACCTGTTGGATAAACCAATCAAATCCGGAACATAGTCTCCTGTACGCGATCTTCATCTTTTTCATGACTGAACTCCTCTGTGTTGTTCTTGTAATCAATATGCTCCAAGAGAGGAGCCAGGAGACGGCTTAGATAGTTACGTTGTATGTTTTTAGAGCTTTTTCCCTACTTAAGTTAGTTTTTTCGGGCTATTAAGAACTTCTATTTCAACTATTATTTTGTTACAATGTAATATATGGATTCGTTCATTCAGAGAAATTCGGTGCTGCTTTCGACTGCACTCGTAGCATGCCATGCATCATTTCAAGCTGAGGGATTCCGCCAAGCAAAGCTCAACTTTTATGTTGAACTCTTCCATAGCTGGATTTACCGAGGACGCGAGCAAGACGGACTTGCACTACAAACAACGCAAATAACCCGATTTTTGGAACAGTTGGTAAAAGATGGGTTCCTCCTCCGATTGCAAGGAGGAAAGCGCTCTCCGTATGTACTCTCCCGTATGGGTTTGCTTGAAATGCTCTCTCGAATTACGGAACCGCGACCCGATCAACTCCATCAAGAGTTTTTGTTTTCTTACTACTTCATTCGCGTATATCGAGAACGGCTCATTACTCTCGTTAAATCAAAAAACGCTTTATTTCCACCTGCTATGCAGATTGAACTGGAGGCACTTCTCGATCACGCAACAGTGCTCCGTAACAAGATTGAGCGTCAGAGAATTCGTATTAAAAAAATTGCTGCCTCTATCGATTCAGCACACGCGAGTAGTCAACTCGCCAAAAACCTGCTGGATCGCCGAACTCCTCTTCCTGAGGTTATTCAAGAATTACAAGGAAAATATCCGTATGAGTTTCATACCCTCAAATCGCTACAAGAACTGATCAGTGAAATTCCAGTGGAAGCGAGAAGCTTTGAAATCAGCGAAGGGAACACGTTACGAATCGCTCTCCTCTGGGAACCGATTTATAAGATGGAAGAGCAGTTTCTTCATCAACTACTCGCCCTTCAAAGAGGCGAATGAGCTCTTACGGCTCTTAAGACTATTTTCTCCCCTATGACGTCCCTACCCTTGCACTTCGTGCGAGTAACTGGCGCCTATCATGACACTCTCATGGTTTTGAGATAGAAGAGAAGGTTTGTAGTGAGTACTTCCTTTTGCGGGGAGGCAAAGAGAACGTCTCGTTACTCCATCGAATAGTAAAAAAGATATGCGTATTCTATGACTCAGCAGAGGCGGACTATCCACTTGTATCTTCTCGTATATCTGCTCAGCATCAGCCTGATACCCACACTCTCCCCATCCCCACTGTTTACTTACCTACCCCCCTGGCTCGTTATCACGACAGCTCAGGCCGATACCGAAAATGCTGCTGGAGTGTGGACATCTTCTCTTACCAACATTCGCTTTGATGATTCGTGGATGGGAACCTTCATGGTTGAGCCCCGTGTCGTATTCGATACATCCACTCCAGAAAGAGATGGCAAAGTGCGGCAACTCCTCGTGCTTGGTTCAGTTGGATATGCCCTCAGTGAGCACATAACAGTAGCTCAAGGGTATGCGAACCTCCCCTCGTACAATCCAAAGCGTATCGAGCACCGTGCCTTTCAAGACCTGATCGGTCGCCATGCAAGTGGAGGATGGCGGATTATCGAGCGGATTCGCCTTGAGGAGCGTTTCCTTGAAGGAGTGCGTGGCGTCTCTTTACGAGGACGTTTTCTCGCACGCGCCCAACATCCCCTTCCCTTTGTTCCATCCCTCTCTGGAGTGGTGAGCGAAGAGCTCTTTCTTAATTTCACCGAGCCAGCATCTCATGGTCCTCAATCGGGATTTGATCAAAACCGATTCTTTCTCGGGCTCAATGTGCCGCTTGATACAGATATATCCTTCGAGTTTGGCTATATGAATCTCTTTCTCGAGCAAGGGGGTCCAAGCCCAAGTGTCTCAAACCATCTCGGTATCATCTCTGTGATCGGTAACTTTGCGCTGTGAGTAATGAGACTGTAATTACTTCAACTGTGATGCCAAAGAGCGGCTGTCAGGGCGAATAGACTATTCACTTACCTCTGATGGCTTTGTTCCGAGATCTTGCGCAAAACGAAGCAAATAACCATCAGGATCTTGCACGAGAAAGTTTCTCTCACCGTGATACACGTCCTTCACTCGATACCACTTATCTTCAAGGGGCTTTTGAATCGGGACTCCCCCCTCGTTAAGTCGTCTTACGAGCGTACCGGCATCTGGGCATGCAATTGAGAGATTTAGGCCACGACCTCTTGGATAATCCAGTGGCTCTATTATCCATTGAGACGATATACCTTCTCTCAGCCGATCTTCTTCTATCATCAGCTCCGAACCGTGAAATGATAGGTAGGAAAACCGGTCCTCCGGTCGGTCGAACAACACCTCAAATCCAAGGAGTCCGCAATAAAAGGATAGACTCCGTTCTAAATCCACTACTGAAAGCTCTGGGACTAATGGCTGCATACTATTAACGTCTCCAAGGCGACACTATCGTACGACTCTGTCTATCTGGTTACATAAAACTGAAACATCAATGGGTGAACAGATGTCAGGACTGGCTCTCTTGCAGGCAGGACTGTCCCTCTTGCAAGCACTGCCACCTCTCTTTCGTAAGGAGGTACTGCTTTTCAGCTACCCACTCACCCCGCTTCTGAAACCCTTGTGGAAGGTGCTTCACAAATTGAAAACCATTCTTTTCTAGAATTCGGCCACTCGCCTCATTCCAAACTGCGTGAGAGGAAGTTATCTCCTCCACCTCTACAACTTCAAAAGCAAACTGCACAACCCGCCGAACCGCCTCACTGCCGTATCCCTTCCCCTGATACTGAGGTAATGTAAAGTAACCAATGTACCAAGGAGCAATCTCTTCCCCACACGACCTATTGCTGTGAAGTCCAACTCGGCCTGTAAGACAGCGACTCTTTCGTTCATAAGCAGAGAAGTTAAACTCCTTTAAATCTTGCCATCCAGCGAGCGAT
>JBMTVV010000116.1:0-6156 GCA_049451755.1 Bdellovibrionota bacterium | reverse complement strand
CCTTCGCTGTTAATATAACGAGTGCTGCCGGCACCTCATCGATCGGTGATGCCATCGAGCTACAATCAGGTGACATTGATGGCGATGGGAATCTTGATGTCACAATTTCAGGAACGGGGAAATCAGGGACTGCTATTGAAAACTTTTTTGGAGATGGAAGTGGCGGATTTGGGTCGCAAGCATCTCAATTAGCCGGATCTGGATCGACTGCCAAAGATGGATTAGTCCTAGCAGACGTTACAGGAGATGGGGCTCCAGAAATTATCCTTGGAACAGCGAATGCTGGCACTGGTACGATAACGACTCTCATCAATAGCGGGACAGGAACTTTTAGCTCCTCCACGTCAAACTCATTTGCAGCAACTTCCATCACAGGTCTTGACGTCGGGAGTGCTGGGCTCTCAGCAAATCAAGATCTCGTTGCATCAGCTACGACCTCAACTGGGCAACTCGCTATCCTATTCGCTGGAGATGGCAGCGGAACCTTCACCACCTCTTTTTCGGAAGCAAACAGCGGGGAAGTATCCGGAAATATCCAATTTCAAGATCTCAATAATGACTCTGCTCTTGATATCGTACACGGTGGTCGTCTACAGAGCGGAACAACAAACGGGGTGGTCAGAGCCTTCCTGAATAACGGCTCTGGTACTTATAGCGCAAGCACGTCGTATGAGAGTGGAAGCGCCAGTGCCGGTCTTGCTCTCGCTGCTAGCGACTTTGACGGAGATGGCCCAGGGGATGTTTTCTACGCGGGAGCAGATGGCTCAACAGGCTACTACACACGATTGGGCGAAACGAGCGTCACCAATAGCGAGGCGACAACAGCAGTCATGGCAGATTTTGACGGTGATGGTCAAATGGATATCCTTTCTGGACTCAGCAATGGCTCGTATACAGCGCTTGCGATGCAGTTCGGAAACTCAGATGCAACCTTCGATACCGCGATAACCTCAACACTTTCCCAAGCAGGTTCAGTGACGGCGCTTGCAACTGCTGACATTAACGGAGATGGAACGCCAGATCTGATTTTTACCAGTAGTGGAACTGCAGCCTCCGGCAATAGCAATGTTGTGGGGTATGCAACTGGAGTCGGAGATGGAACCTTTAGTGGGATAACCACAATAGTGGGTACTCCTGACATTTATGCTCTTCAGGTCGGAGATGTCACCGGTGACGGCAACGCTGATATTATTACCGGTGGAAATCGCGCTGGAGCAGGAGAGATTCAAGTATTCTCTGGAGATGGCACAGGTGGTTTTAATCTTGCATCACCTACAACTACCTACGGCACAGGAAAGAGTATAAGTGCACTTTCTCTCTTCGATATAGAAGGCGATGGAGATACTGATATCATCGCGACTGAAGTCGATAATCTTATGAACGGATATGTGAGAACATATCTGAATGGAGGGAGTGGAACCTTTACCGCATCAGCTACCACCTCAACGAGCACCGTCGTGACATTTGCAAATACAAATATGCTGCGTGGAGATCTGAATAATGATGGAGAGGTCGATATTGTCGTTACTTCTACCGGATCTACCTCCCCAACTGGGAATGCCTCGGTCCTCTTCGGTGATGGTGACGGAACGTTCACCCTTAGCCAAACCTATGCACAAGAGGCAGGGGGCACCACCCGTGCAGTACTGACCGACCTCAACCGCGATGGCCAGCTCGACCTCCTCACGAGTGGCACAAATGATAGTGGGGAAGCCTCCATTCGACTTGGTGTTAGAGATGGCACCTTTCGAGCCCGAACGACGCTCGATCCAGGAACGAACGCTCCCGTTGGCCTCTTTACAGCAGATCTTAACAACGATGGTGACGATGAATTCGTGGCCACACAAAGTCCATCAAGTGGCAATCTTCTTACAACGGTGAGAGAGCCCTCTTATGGCACTGCAGGAACCATAATTCGAACGGGGAATACGACCCCAGAAAACATCACAGCGTCAACGACATCTACGATATTCGGATTCACGAACGAACAGAGCAACGTAGAAGAGTTTTTCGCCACAACAGCCTCTGATGCCTATGGAAAAAGTTCAAACTTAGTTGGGGGTTCTAACAAAGCCCTTACCCTACAACTGTCAGCAGAGGATACAAATGACGGCGGAGCAAATATCTTTAATCCTCAACTCGGCGGCCTCTATGGCACAGAGCTTTTCTATTCAACGACGGCGAACTATGGCTCAACAAATCCAGAGGGTCTTGAAGGGTTCACAAAGCAGACTCTCTCTTTAGCAGGGGTTGAATCAACAAAGGTAGAGCTTAGCTCAGATAACGCTATTGTAGATATCTCCTCAAACGGACGATATGCGCTCATAGAAGATAAAAACGATGATGCGCGGGTACGGAGCCTTAGAGTATATGATCTTGAGACAAACTCTGTAACGTTTGATGTCGGCGAATTCATCTACGACCAAGCAAATACGAATACCCATAGCGCAGTTCTTTCCGTTGATGAAACCGTGAACGTTGCCTATACACGACCTGGCGATACGACGAACATCTACACAGTTTCCTCAAGTGCACCGAATACAATTACTTCTCGTGCCGTTGATGGCGCCAGAGAGGGAGATCTTATCAGCTATGATGCCGGATATGTATACTCCGCAAAGAATGGCGCTCTCAAAACAGGAAAACTCTACGTTACCGCAGGCTTTAGCCCAGACGATGAGATAAGTACAATAGACCTCGGTGATGGACGAAGTGCTACCATGAGTGCAACATCCATCTCAGCCAACGGGAAACTCTTGGCAACAACAGATGAGACAAAACAGCTCTATCTGGTAGAGTCTCCACTCGGACCTACGATACACGACACCACTCTCGGGAACGTCCTTGAGACGAGTATAAGTGCTGATGCAAAAAGAGTAGCGGTTTTACAGCTCTCTGACTCTACGTATACGGTATCGCTCTATCGCACGAGCAATAATGAGCTTATCCACATGGATTCTACCGAATTCGATGAGGCAACAACTGAGATTAAATCACTCTCGATGAATGGCAATGGAACTCAGATTAGTGTGGTACGAAGAGATGGCGAGGGGAATGAGGAGGTATTTCGCGCCATCGATACAACGAAAAAAGTCACAGATATCATCAAGACGACAACATCGGTCTCACTCGGCATAAACGAAACAATCAACCCTCTCAAGCATACTCTTACCGATGTTGGATACTCAATGCTCGCAACTGAGACTGTAAGAGAGCTTCGAAAAGAAATTGAAGCCGATCTGAAGGATGTCACAAAGGTTCTTGATGAGCTCTCTACCACCATTCGAAGCGTTTTCAAGAACGGACCCTCTGAACTTCGGGCGCTCTCGAAGGGATATTCGACAGAAGCACTGCAAAAATTTGCACAAAATGTTGCCGAACAAATTCGCGCGACTTCCTATGAGACGTTACTCCTCACAAACGAACTTGATCAGGGAACAGCGCTCAAACTACTCCGTGATAGTCGATAACACCGACTCCAAGAGATATACCCTTGTCAAGAAGATGCCCTTTCAGTAGCTCTATAGCAGTTTTCAAAAAGGTTGAGACACGAAAATGTAGTTTCTTAAGTTGCCGGAATTTCGCTTTCGTAAATTCGAAACGCCTATCAGCTTTGCAAATTTTCTAAGTGAAAACTGCTATTTATCTCTGGCTATTCGAACCTGGCTACGCCGGGATTCGAATGAAGCTGGCTATAGTGAGGCACTTTCGACCATCATCTCTATCGTCAGATCAACTCATAGCGGGGGAAAATCTGAGATACTCATCTCGTTATACCTTCTTAACGCTCAGAACAGCATATGCACACATACCAAAAATACTTTAACACAATACTTATCACCGCAATGGCGATCGGTGCCATCTTCGGAGCCCTGCTCCCCGATTCGGCCAGAGCTATCGGCATTGTAGGTGAGCTCTTTTTACGACTCCTCACACTCTTAATCGTACCCGTTATTTTTTTCTCAATGCTCAGTGGTGTCTTAAACCTGAAGAATACAAGCACGCTGGCATCAGTTGGTGGAAAAGCACTTCTCTACTATATGACGACTACCGCTATTGCTGTTGTCATCGGATTGGGACTTGTCAATATCATTCAGCCAGGGATCGACAATGCGGATACTTCTCTGGTTACGAGGCTACAGTCAGAACAAGGGAATCAATCACTCGATGCGGCATCATTAGATGGAAGTGATACGCATTCATTTCATGATGTATTTAGAAATATTATCCCCAAGAACATTGTCCAGGCCGCACATGATGGAAATGTTCTCGGGGTTATCTTCTTCTCACTCTTCCTGGGAGTTGCGCTCTTGCACCTTCAGGATGAAGCGACAAAAAAAACCCTTCGCGAGACCTCTCAAGGGCTTTTCGAGGCGATTATCTGGATGATTGAGAAGATAATGCTCCTTGCACCGATCGGTTTCTTCTCACTGATTGCAAGCCTCATCGGTGAATTCACACTGGGCAATCAACTCTCACTTTTGGGCGAATCGATTCTTCACTACACTTTCACAGTAGTTGCCGGGCTTCTCATTCATGGATGTCTCATACTACCATTCATCGCACGTATTTTTGGAGTTCATCCCCTTCGGCTTTTTCGTGCTATGACACCTGCCGTATTATCAGCTGCCTCAACCGCGTCCTCCTCTGCGACTCTTCCGATTACTCTTGATTGTCATGAGCGAAAAGCGGGAGTACCAACGAGAATCGGAAGTTTTGTCGCACCGCTTGGCTCTACGGTCAACATGGATGGCACCGCCATCTATGAGGCTGTGGCCGTCGTTTTTATTGCAAATATGCTCGGAACAGAGCTCACCTTCTCTCATCAGATTCTCATTTTTCTGACTGCGACTCTCTCCGCTATTGGTGCCGCCGGCATTCCAGGAGCAGGCCTCATCATGATGGTACTTATACTCAATATAGTCGGACTTCCCGAGGAAGGGATTATGCTTGTTATTATTGTGGATCGACTCCTTGACATGTTGCGGACGGCAGTCAACGTATGGGGAGACAGCATCGGTGCAGCTATCATCGCTACCACAGAGAAGTAACGGTATTTATCTCTCATTCTGAGGAGAAGCCGAAAATCATAAGGCCTCAGAAGTGGGTTACAATGTGACAAAACGGCTCACGACATCCAAATCGGTATCGTTTTTTATGGCGCTATGGTATGAACACTCCACTGAAAATTGCCACTACCGCTGAATGAGAGAACCTCATAAAAACCTATGGAACAGTCAGTACACATATATGAGTCCGAAGAGATCCTCGTCAACGACCTCGATCACGAACATGAAGTAACACAAGAGCCATATGCATTCCAAGCACATGCATTCCCATTACTCCTGCTCCTTCTCATTACAACATGGATTCACCTTCCTTCGTTGAGCGCAGGACTTCCCTTCTTTTATCAAGAAGACGAGGCTCATCACTACAATCGGACTGTTCGCATGGTTCAATCAGGAGACTTCAATCCGCACTACTTTCACAAGCCATCGCTCCACTTCTATCTCCGAATGCCAGTCGTGATGGCAAGCTTCCTCTGGACGGTGAAGGAGGGAGGAATTCGGAAGGTAGGTGAGATACAGACGCGGGACAAGTTTGGAGTCGGAGAATACGCCTTTACAGCAAGCCATCCGGGTATGGTGAAGTGGAATCGAGCCTTTAGTCTCTTACTATTCATCGGCTCAGTGCTTCTGACTTACACTATTCTACAAGTACTCGGCGTATCGAGGTCGAGCGGACTCTTCGCTGGACTACTCGTAGCACTTTCTCCGACCGCTTTTCATCACGCGACAATAATTGGTGTTGATGTCGTGGTGACCTTTTTTGCTCTTCTCACCACGCTCATAAGCCTAAAAGCACTTAACGAACAAACACACCGAACAAGATTCACCATAGTCAGTGGACTGTGTGCGGGACTGACCATTTCCACGAAATATAACGCGCTACCGATCGCCTTGATTCCACTCGTGACCGCATTACTCCTTCCTGAGAAGCATCGTCGACATATTCCTGCTCAGTTTGGACTCTCTCTTCTTGCGGTAGTTGGCGGCTTCCTGCTCGGCTCACCTTACATCCTTGCGGAAATTCCGCTCTTCCTAGACCAGTTTGCCTATGAGATATGGCACTATGGGACCGCCGGCCGGCGGTCCC
>JBMTVV010000115.1:0-6212 GCA_049451755.1 Bdellovibrionota bacterium | reverse complement strand
ACTGAGCTTGAGCGGGACTGAGTGAGAATTCACAAAACCCCAAAAGGACTGACAATACGATCGAAACTTGAAGGAATACTCGTCTACATGTTCTGAAAAGGTTCAAGCACATACTTTTATAGTACTCAGAGACAGCAGCTCCTGCCACATAAAATTATTGGTGTTCCTCTAGCTCAATCAAGAGAGAGCCTGATTCTACCTGCTCACCTGGTTTGACGCATACCTTTACCACTTTTGCATCCCGGGGAGCAGATACACCATTTTCCATCTTCATCGCTTCGAGGATGAGAACTCCCTCTCCAGCTCTTACCGTATCCCCCTCTTTCACATTGACGGAAACCACAAGGCCCGGCATTGGGGCATATATATGTCCGTCATGTATCGAACTTGCTTCAGTGGCCATAGAGGTCGGAGTAGATACGCTTCCAAGTGAAGAGGTTTGAGAGCGCTTTCCTGATCGAGCGAGTGAATCTGCCGCCACCGATACTACATAAGGGGTATCACGAATTGAAAAGTGGATGTCATTGCCCTCTTTGCGGTGAAAGAGAACCTCGTGAGTCTTTCCGTTTACTGTTACGTGATATGTCTTTGTCACTATTCGTTCCTTCCAAGTGATTCAATCCTTGAATATTTACCCCAGAGGCTATCAGAGGGTGTCGATTCCTGTAGAAATAGCGTCAGGCCTATTGCTCGAATCTCATCTTCTGAGAGTTGAGAAGCTTTTGTCGAACGATCGATGACAAACCGTATCCCTTCAATACGTGGTTCGTCACTCATCACCTTTGTCACTACGTCCATTATCTCTGATTGTTTCATTCCCATCACTCTTACCTTCGTATCACATATGGTGACTTATAGGGGGATATTCCCATGTTTTCTTTTGGGAGCTGCTGTTCGCTTATTTCGTAGCAGGTGAAAGGCCCTTCCGATTATCTCTCGTGCTCGAGCGGGTTCAATCACTTGGTCAATAAAGCCAAGTTCTGCAGCCTGCCAGGGGTTGAGGAAGGTCGCCGAGTAGTGCTCCACGAGCTCCGCCTTCTTCGTGTCATATTCCTTGCCTGAAAGTCCCGACAGCTCTTGTCGAAAGATGATTTCAACTGCTCCTTGAGCTCCCATTACAGCAACCTCAGCAGTTGGAAATGCAAGGTTAATGTCAGCACGAAGATGCTTTGAGCTCATGACATCGTATGCTCCGCCGTATGCCTTACGGGTGATGAGAGTCACTTTTGGCACCGTAGCCTCTGCGAAGGCATACAGCAGTTTCGCCCCATGCTTGATGATTCCTCCATATTCTTGTGCGACTCCCGGCAGAAAGCCAGGGACATCTACAAGGGTTAATAGAGGTATATGAAAAGCATCGCAGAATCGAACAAATCGAGCAGCTTTCGTGCTTGCTTGAATATCGAGGCAGCCAGCAAGTACGGCTGGTTGGTTTGCTACCACACCAACGGAACTTCCATCGATTCGGATAAATCCGGTTACGATATTCGCTGCATAAGCCGGTTGAGTTTCAAAGAATACTCCATTATCTGCAATGAGTTCTACTACCTCCCGGATATCATACGGCTTATTGGCGTCCTCAGGAACAATATCATTGAGCGATGATTCAACCCGACTCAGGGGATCGCTACAGGGTAGTAGAGGCGTCGTATCGAGGTTATTTTGCGGAATGTAGCTGAGCAGTTCAGATACCATCTTGAGGCACGTCACCTCATCGGGAGCGGTAAAGTGCGTCACTCCACTTTTCTCTGCGTGAGTTCGAGCACCTCCAAGCGCTTCCTTTGTTACCTGCTCGTGAGTGACAGTTTTAATGACCTCTGGACCTGTGATGAACATGTGGCTTGTATTTTCCACCATAAAGATGAAGTCCGTAATAGCTGGAGAGTAAACGGCTCCACCTGCGCATGGCCCCATGATGACCGATATTTGTGGAATAACACCTGAGCATTGAACATTTCGGTAGAAGATATCTGCGTATCCAGCTAGGCTCTCAACTCCTTCTTGAATACGCGCGCCACCTGAGTCACTCAGGCCGATGATGGGGCATCCGTTTTCAACAGCAAGATCCATTACCTTACATATCTTTTTGGCGTGCGCTCCTGCCAAAGACCCACCGAAGACGGTGAAGTCTTGTGAATAGATGAACACGTCCCTTCCGTTAATCTTGCCAGCTCCCGTAATGACGCCATCGCCGAGCACCCTTTTTTTGTCGAGGCCGAATGAGTTGCACCGATGAGTAACAAATTGATCAAATTCTTGAAAGGAGCCGGGATCCAACAGGTGCTCAATTCGCTCTCGCGCCGTGAGCTTTCCTGCTTCGTGCTGCCTCGCTATTCGCTCTTGCCCACCACCTTGTAGAGCCTCAGCCTCTTTCTCTCGAAGTGATTGAAGGGAGGGGCGATGTGTCTCTTTGGTCATCTTATCTTTACTCCGTCAGGTTCAGACCTTTACTGGCTAGCCCTTTACGTTCCTGGCCTTACCAGACTCTGGTGAGGAGATGTGGTGATATGAAGTCTTGCTCCATCTCTATCCATTCCCCGCTGTATTATAACCCCTCATTCCTGCCGAGCGTAGGGGTTTCCTGACAGCGGTATCTCTAAAAGCACTCTCGAAAGAGAACGGCTACACCTTTTCCCTGAACCGAGGTATACCATAGGAATTGGAGTGAAGAAGTGAAAGAGCGAAAGAAAGCATTCCTGACACAATCATCAATTGAAATCCCACCTCACTCTGGCCCTAACGATGGCGAGAAGGCTGGTGAGTATCCATATACACGTGGCATACATGAGACCATGTACCGTAGCCGCCTATGGACCATGCGCCAGTACGCCGGTTTTGGGACTGCTCGGGAGACGAACGAGCGCTATCGACTCCTCCTGAAGCGAGGGTCTTCAGGTCTTAGTGTCGCTTTCGACCTTCCGACCCAGATGGGACGAGATCCTGATCATCCGCTCTCGGCTGGAGAAGTAGGTAAGGTGGGAGTTTCGATTGCTACCCTCGATGATATGCGCGAGTTGTTTGATGGGATCCCTCTCCAAGATGTTTCCGTATCAATGACCATTAACTCTACTGCAGCCATTCTGCTTGCTTTCTTGATTGTTGTCGGAGAAGAGCAGGGAGTGAGTCCGGCAAGACTTCGCGGGACAACTCAGAATGATGTCTTGAAAGAGTATATAGCTCGGGGAACGTACATCTATCCACCAGAAGGAGCTCTCCGGATTACAACGGATATGTTTGCCTATTGTGCTGAACATCTTCCTCAGTGGAATACCATTAGTATTTCTGGATATCATATAAGAGAAGCCGGAAGTACAGCGGTACAAGAGCTCGCGTTTACCTTTGCAAACGCGATTTCCTACGTCGAAGCTGCCATAGCAGCGGGATTAAAAGTAGATGAGTTCGGTCAGCGACTCGCATTTTTCTTTAATTGTCATAATGAGTTTTTGGAGGAAGTTGCGAAGTTTCGGGCTGCCCGACGCATCTGGGCAAAGCTTATGAAGAAGCGATTTGGCGCTCAGGAAGCTCGCTCTCTCATGTTGCGCTTTCATACCCAAACAGCCGGAAGTAGCCTGACTGCGCAACAGCCCATGAATAACGTTATAAGAACCACGATTCAAGCGATGGCGGCAGTTCTGGGGGGGACACAATCGCTCCATACGAACAGCTTTGATGAAGCACTTGGTCTACCAACAGAGGAGAGTGCCACCCTGGCCCTCAGGACACAGCAGGTTATAGCTGAGGAATCGGGGCTGAGCTCCGTCGTGGATCCTTTTGGAGGATCCTACTTTATTGAGGATCTAACGAATGAAATCGAGAAGCAGGTTGGAGAAGAGCTAGAACGCATTGAATCTCTTGGCGGAATGGTAAAGGCAATTGCCGCTGGATATCCGCAGGAAGCGATTGAAAAGTCAGCCTATTCGTACCAGCGTGAGATAGAGGAGAGCGAGCGGCTTATTGTGGGAGTAAATGCTTACACTGAAGAGCAAGCAACAAGTCAGGTACCGGTACTGCGGGTTGATCCAGCCCTTGAAAAAGAGCAAGTGGAGAAACTAGGTCGATACAGGTCTGTGAGAGATCCAAAGAAAGTGGCTGATGCATTGTCGGCTTTACGTTCGGGTGCTGAGGGGAATGAAAACCTCATGACACCGATACTAGTAGCGGTCCGTGCCGGAGCAACCCTTGGAGAGATGAGTGATGTATTCCGGCACGTATATGGAGAATACACCGGCTAGATTTGTTTGTTATCATAGAAAGAGAAGCATTGGGACGATAAATGACTGAACGAGGCGACGTGCGTGAGTTTCGAATGAAAGAGCCAGGGGCTCACTTTGACCATCTTATTCGGCAAACTCGGATTCATCATCAGCAGCTTAGCATGATGATTGACACGAAGGCGAACATGCTGATCACTATCTCTTCCCTCATGATTACGTTGAGTGCCCCCCTGTTGCTGAAGCCTCGGCTTGAGATGGTTGCTATTGCTTTAATTGTCTCAGGTGTATTCACGATTCTCTTTGCTGTTTATGCCGTTATGCCAAAGAAGTCGAGTTCTCCTGGACGATCACATCCCGCAGGGGCTTCTTTCGATCCGATGAAATCTCTTTTTTTCGGCAACTTCGTTAATGTCTCATACGAGCAGTTTGAGACTGCCTGGGAGGAGTTGCTGAACGATTCTACTCTTGCCTATAAAGCGCAGATTCACGAGGTATATGAGTTGGGAAGATATCTAGCGCGAGAAAAGTTTCGTTATGTGCGGATGGCATATGTTTCTTTCATTTGTGGAATTATCACAGCAGTAATATTTGCTATCTTACCTTCGCTACTCTCAATCACTACGCTCTAAGGTCGCCGTAATAGTCCTATCGAAGAGGACATGCTCACTACTCCTACGAGTGAGGAGAAATAAAATAGCAAACATGATTAGCGGACCCCAGAAAGTAGAAAAAATCGGTATGGTTGGTGTGTAGCCAGTTGTTGTCCCAACCATTAAGAACAAGATGACAACAGTACTTGGGCTTAAGGAAAGTGTTGTTTTTGATTCATGCCACAGGTAGATCAACGCTGGATACAGAAGTACGACATAGTGCGCCCATGCAACTGGTGAGCAGAGGATACATGCGGTTATGGTAAACAGAGCCCCCTTAATAGGATCGTATGGATTTCTATTCCTCAGTATTTCGTATATGACGAGAATTACGAGGGTAGCTATAACTGCAATGCTAACAGGTATTTGGGGAATAGTGAGCTGGGGAGTTAGTACGCCATTCATCAGTGCGAACAACAGGAATGACAGAGAGACACCCTGAGAGCTGGTAAAATGAAAATCTCGAATGTAGGGGATAGTGTCTGTCATATAAGTCTTATGTATCCACTCGTCGCTGCAAACCTCAGCAAGGGCTGGAAGTATCAGAAGGCCTACAAAAAAAATGACAAGATAGGTTGGCTGGAATGGCGATTTGCGAAAACTATGGCGAGCAGCAACAAGTGCCAGTGGAAGTGTGAAGAGTTTTATAGATCCCGTCACGCCGAGTAGAAAATGTGCAAGATGAGGACGCCGTCGTATCGTTGCGAGGGCTAGCATGAAAATTCCAGTAATGAGAAGCTGCGTCTGCCCATGTCGAATATGAAATAAAACTGGATACGAGCAACATGTCGCCACTATTCCGATGAATACATGCCCACCAGGAGGTGGCGCCCCAATACTTTTCATGAAGGCGATGGCACCAAGTATAAACACCACGAGCTGAAGAGCATTCCATGTCCAAAAGGCTGTTAACGGATCCAGATAGCTTATCGGAACTGATAGGAGTACGAGTGCTGGTGGATTCGTTGCTCTGAGAGCGAGGGTAGATGGTATTATGCCATGTTCAATGAGAGAGGTGTTGAGAGGCGACCTATAGGGATTATTTCCGTTTCTGAATTGAAGAGCACTTCCGTAGTAGTGTTCGAAGTCTCCGTCAAACCGACCTAAAGAGAGTTCTGCAAAAGAAGTAAGTAGATATCCGCTATTGAAGATTACGAAGATAGCGACCAGCAGTAAGGTGATGAACCTTGTGAGTAGGGGATAGAGTCTCATGGTCTTTCTGCTCGAACGGGTATGTCCATTTCTTAGAATGATACAGTCGTGAGTCTAACTGACCCTGCTGAGGGGTGAAAGGTCAAGAGATAATCCATCCGCGATTATAAGAATTCGTTTCAATGCTAGTAAACAG
>JBMTVV010000114.1:0-6267 GCA_049451755.1 Bdellovibrionota bacterium | reverse complement strand
TGTAAAGGAGCTGACTCGTTCGCAGGAGTTGCTGAAGGTCAGCGTCTCTGAGAGGGCCACCTCAGAAGAGGCTTTTGGTGAGAAAGCGTCTCTTTCTGCGTAGAAGAATCCTAGAAGAGTTTTGTATCTGAGAGAGTGACACTCTCGCCCGAACTACTCGCAGAGGCTCCTAAGAGAGCATCCTCGTAAACGATCTTATGTGAGCCTTTTGTGGCGGCTCCTCTCTTTAGGGGTTGGATACGCTCTCTCGTCAGGTATGGAAGTTGATGGTGGGGTTTTCATTCGTTTCCTTTCAAGATAGTGTTTTTGGAAAATCTGGGGAGGTCGTGTGGTTGAGGAAGTAGATAGAAAAAGAGAGTGGGCTCAAAAAAACACATTCTTTATCCGCATAGCTCGCCTTATTTTCTCTCCCCACCGAGCTTGGCAAGAGATAGCCCAGTCGCAGAGTAAGAACGACGATTTTCTGAAGCTGTATGCTCCTGCTCTTCTCCTTGGCACTATCGGGGCAACTGCTGGCGTGTTTCTTTATGGCGTGTATCTCCCGGTTCCAGATCAGGTAACAGGAGAGTTCGTTGTTCGGCATATCTATGTGGAGCCCGGTGAGTTCGTGCTTCAGCAACTCTTTCTTGTGGCGGGGTATCTCGTGTTGCCTTTTCTCCTTGCAAAGCCACTTGGGTTTTTCGTGCGAACCTTCCGAGGTGTAAGTCGTGACGAAGAGGGCTTTTTGACACCTACGAGACAGCTCATCCAGTGTGGTCTCGCTCCTGCTTTTTTCTCAATGATGTTTCAAATTGCTCCGATTGTAAGTCTCATTACGTTCATCGTCTTTCTACAATCGTTTTATATTGTATTCTCCGGGATTACTCCGATGCTTGGACTATCGGGGAGGCAAAAAATTTCTTTTTTTATTGTGTCTCTGGTAGCCCTGTTTTTTTACGTAATGGGAGTTCAGTGGGTGCGTGGAGAGATCTTTGGCTACGATCTGTTTTTAGAAGCTATTGATGGTGCCCACGTAACGAGTGCGGCGTAGTGGCCGCTGACGATCCGAGTGTGCTCTCTGTTCTAGAGGAGCGTAAGCTCGGTCTGTGCAGAGACTCTCGATGTCCACGGCACCTGGTTAGTCATCGAATTCCTTCCCAATCTGAGTCGGGTCCGAGAAGCCCCTTATAACCCGGTTAGTTGCGATGGGCCAGGAAATGTGACCGTTCGTACTGTATGCATGGCAGAGGAGCCATTACTGTTCGGTACTACCTTCACCCGTAATCCTTGAGCGGTTTTCTCGTATTGAATACTTGGCCACTTGTCATGGGTTGTGGGAGTAATCGTTTCGAGGAATGCATCGATCTGAGGAATGGCATTCGGAGAGATAAGTTTGAGCTCTTCGTAGCCCCAACGACCAACTGCAATGCAAAAAAGAAAAGAACAGACAAGTTTAAACATCATACCACCTATAACTGCTGTTAGAATAGGGGTCGGTGGGAAAGAGTAATAGGTTTACACTCTGTGTCTCTTTGAGAACAATATACGAAGAGTACTGATACGATTACGAAAACTACGTAGTACTCTGAATGTGGATATCTGGTCACGGAGAGGTCATACGAGGTCGGACCGAAAGAGATTTCAGTAACGTAGTGCAACAAGAGCAAAGAGAGTTCCGGGAGAGAGAATAAATATGGCTGAGCCGATATCAGTAGTGTGTATTGAAGGAGATGGGATTGGCCCAGAGATTACCGCTGTGATGAAGGAGGTCGTCTCAGCTGCAACGAGTGCAGAAGGAGTGGAAATTCGTTGGGAGGATTGCCACATCGGAGTTTCTGCACTTGAGAGAGGAGAAGAGATCCTTCCTGCCTCGGTTATTGAGCGGATTCAGACCGCGGGAGTTGCTATCAAGGGGCCTACGGAGACTCCTGTTGGCGCCGGGCATCGGAGTGTCAATGTAGCCCTTCGTCAAGCGTTAGATCTCTATGCAAATGTCCGACCAGTGAGATGGTTTCCTGGTGTAGAAAGCCCTGTAAAACATCCGGAAAACGTGAACCTAACAATTTTTCGAGAGAATACAGAAGATGTCTATGCTGGCATTGAGTATGAAGCAGGTAGTGAGGAGGCGAGAGCACTCCATGAATTTTTACATCTCCCTGAGAATATCCCAGTCGAGAGCGCTCTTGGAATCAAGCCGATTTCAGAAAGGGCAACTCGAAGGCTCATGCAGCGAGCGGTGTCTTTCGCGCAAGAGCACGATCACAAGCGAATAACGGTTGTTCACAAGGGGAATATTATGAAGTTCACGGAGGGAGCCTTCCGTGGATGGGCGATGGATGAGGCGAAGACGCTGCTCGGCGCACATTATCTTGATCGTGGTGAGTGTATGACCGAGTGGAACGGTGTGGTCCCTGACGGCCGGATTCTCGTTCAGGATCGAATCGCAGATGCTATGTTTCAAGAGCTCATCCTTCGACCACAAGAACATGAAATCCTTGTAGCGCCAAATTTAAATGGAGATTATCTGAGTGATGCTGCCGCAGCGCTCGTTGGTGGACTGGGACTAGCGCCAGGTGTCAATATCGGAGAGAGGGCAACGGTCTTTGAAGCCGTTCACGGAACCGCACCAGATATTGCGGGCAAAGATATCGCGAATCCCTCCGCTTTGATTCTGAGTGCAGCACTGCTTTTGCGACACCTCGGTTATCCGATGATTGCTGAGAGAATTGAGGGGGCGCTCGCTGAGCTGATTACGCAAAATACGGTCACCGGGGATCTCTTTTCCTCTGACCGGCCTGGGGAGCGTCTCTCATGTAGTGGCTTCGGAGAGCGCCTCAGGGCTCTCTTGAGCCGCTGATTAAGACGGCCATACCCGCTCCATTAAAGAAGAGAACCGCTCTTCTAGCTAACATGGTGTAATAATTGCATCTTATGGGGTTGGATCGCCTCGCCCTCTGTGCTCAACCACTCATTATATCTTTTCAGAAACATCTCTAGATGTCCTGAAGAATTTGAGTACCGCCCCCATTTCGTTACGCTGTTTTATGTTGGAAGATGTCAGGCTCCCATCAAAAAAGAAAGATGTTCATGGACCCAATACAGAAGAATAAAACCACTCCCTATTCAGCCCCAGAACGGACGACGTTCGAGAACAGTACTCTTTCTCCCTTGCTCGGAACGAGAAACGAGTCCCAAGAGCCAGACGATCAGAAACCTTCCCCCGAAAATACTCACGGACCAAGATTAGAGAAAAAAGCACTTTCGGCGAAACGACGGAAAACGCCAGCACTCAATCATTTTGGAAGAGATCTATCCGAGATGGCGCATGCTGGTGAGCTTGACCCTGTAATAGGTCGAGGAGATGAAACGAAGCGAACCTTGGAAATCTTGTGTCGACGAACAAAAAATAATCCCGTCCTGTTAGGAGAGCCTGGTGTCGGAAAAACTGCTATCGCAGAGGGACTTGCTCAAATGTTAGCAGCAGATACATGCCCAGAGCATATGAAGGGGAAGCGAGTTGTCGATCTGGATCTTACGGGTATGCTCGCAGGAACGAAGTATCGTGGTCAATTTGAGGAGCGACTAAAAGCGGTTCTTTCTGAGGTTCAAAGAGCTGGTGATGTCATACTCTTTATTGATGAGCTTCACACACTTATCGGCGCTGGTGATTCTGCTGGAGGTTCAATGGATGCGGCTAATATTTTGAAGCCTGCGCTTTCAAGAGGAGAGGTTCAAGTTCTTGGAGCGACCACCCTTAGAGAGTACCAGCGGTACATTGAAAAAGATCCAGCGCTCAGTAGGCGATTTCAGCCGGTAATTATAAGCCCACCATCATTTCAAGAAACGGTAGCTATTCTGCAGGGGGTGACACCGAAACTTGAACAACACCATGGTGTAGTGTTTGGGATCGGAAACGAGGCGACGCGCATTCAGGAGCTTGCTGTCGCGTTGACCGATCGATATATGCCGAGGCGAAATCAGCCAGATAAAGCGATTGACCTTTTCGATGAGGCAGCGGCAAGAGCCGTTGTGCAGTCCTTCCGAGAGAGCCGAGAGGTAGGGGTGGGTTTTCATGAGCGAGAAAAGGAAGCGTTGGTTTCGTTGTTAGAGGAGAAGAGCGAGAAGCCCGTTACGAGCGGAGAGAGGGAGCATGCGGCTGAGCTCGAGGGCGAGCTAAAAATTCTTCGAGCAGGGCGAAAAGATAGTCTGATCGAACAGGAATCGCTTCCGCCTCGTCCGATTTTCGTGACTGAGGATCACCTCAGAGAGGTAATTACACAGATGAGCGGAGTTCCGCTCACTCGCTTAAGTCGCTCAGAGAAAGAGCGGTTACTACATCTTGAAGATGAACTCCGAGCGGAGGTGATCAATCAAGAAGAGGCGATACTTGCTGTCTCGAAGGCGATTCGTAGAGCGCGTTCTGGGCTGAAGGATCCCAACCGACCGATGGGGAGTTTTGTCTTTCTTGGTCCTACTGGAGTTGGCAAAACGCACCTCACGAAAGCGTTGGCAAAAACTCTCTTTGATGACTCAGATGCCATTATAAAAGTTGATATGTCTGAGTACATGGAGAAGCACAGCGTTTCTCGCCTGATTGGGGCCCCTCCGGGGTATGTTGGGTATGAAGAAGGAGGCCAACTTACTGAGCAAATACGGCAGCGCCCATACTCAATCGTCTTACTCGATGAAGTTGAAAAAGCGCATCCCGATGTTTTCAATGTGCTCCTGCAAGTACTCGAAGAGGGGCGTCTCACTGATGGCCTTGGGCGGCAAGTTGATTGTAGGAACGTGATTATCATTGGCACATCGAATCTCGGAGCGCGTTCTGGTAGTTCTGGACATAGCTTCGGGTTCTCCTCAGGACGTGCTTCGGAGAACCAGTTAGGAGAGCGAGCTCAATACATGCAGGCTGTTGAACAGTTCTTCCGACCTGAATTTATTAATCGCCTTGATGATGTTGTTATCTTTCAGCGTCTGACGAGAGAAGACTTACGACCAGTGCTCGAATTACAGTTACAAAATTTTGAGAGCCGACTGGCCTCAAGGAAATGTACTGTGGCTCTGACAGACGCTGCGAAAGAGCTTGTTGTTGCCGAAGGGTTCCATCCGGACTATGGGGCACGTCCACTCAGGAGGGTCATCGAACGGAGGATAGAAGATCCGCTCTCAGAGCTCATCTTGAAGGGTGGCTTACCAGATAACTCTCGGGTCGAAATCGACGGGGTGGATGGGCAGCTACATTTCACTGTTCGTGAAAAGAGTCGCGAATTAACGTATTCCTAAAAAGGGGATGGTCCCCTTTTCTTTACTTCTTGGAAGGTGACTCAGTAGCAAGTGAGAAGTTCGTGAAACCAGCCTCTTGCACGCTCTCCATAATAGCCACGAGTAATTGAACCTGAGAGGCATTATCAATTCTTAATAGCACGGGATGGTCGTCTGCTAAGGAGCTCCGTAGCGCAACAAGCTGTTGTGTCAGTTCTGACATGGGAAAGCTTTTGCCATTGAGCATAATGATGTTGTCATCAGTCGCTGTAAGACGAAGTGCTTCCGTGTCTGAGACTTCTCCAGATTCTGCCTCAGGAAGGTTTAACTGGACTGCCTGTTCTTTGAGAAATGTGCTCGTGAGCATAAAAAAGATGAGGAGGAGAAAGACGATGTCAATAAGTGGCGCGATGTTGAGCTGAACAGCGACCTTTGGGCGTTTTGCAATATCCATCGAGAACTCTTTTCGTTTCCTTTCTCGCCTTAATTGAGGCTCGGTCGAATCTGCATCGGCGTGTCTGCAGTGAGCTTGTCGTTTTCTGGCGAATACTCTTCAAGAATAAGCCTTCTTTTGAATAGGAGCCCTTTCCCGAGATCGCTAATTCGTGCAGCGCGGTTGTCTACCTCTCCCTCAAAGTATGAGTAGGCAGCGCTTGCTGGGATTGCTATCGCAAGTCCTGCAGCCGTAGTCAGGAGCGCCTCCCAAATCCCACCCGCAAGAAGTCCGGGCTCGACTTGGGTGCCAGCAGCTTCAAGGCTCACAAACACTTCTATCATTCCGAGCACTGTTCCAAGCAGCCCAAGAAGGGGGGCCAGTTGTGCGATCACACCAAGCGGTCGCAGCCACGCTTCAAGAGAGCGGACCTCTCTCGTTGCCAGTCGACCGAGCTCAACTTCCAACTCTTTATTGCTAATACCCGGTCGAATCTCTGCTTCGAGAAGGGGAATGAAGATATTCTTTAGTCCGCGAAGATCGTGCTCGAACATCGCTGAGAAGTTTATGAAAGTGGAGTGGCTATAGAGTTG
>JBMTVV010000113.1:0-6271 GCA_049451755.1 Bdellovibrionota bacterium | reverse complement strand
ACATTTGGATCACTCGTTTCTATTGGCTGTGGAGTGGGTGAGTGAGCACTAGGTTCATTCGTGTGATCGTGAAACATTTCGAGCTTCTTTGCTGACTAGACAGATTAGTAATGACTTCTTCGGTAATGCTAAGGAGTTTCTCCTTCTTAAGGAAACTTTTGAGGGAAATTACCTATTTGCTCGCCTAGATCAAGAGCACCAGACAGTTGAAAGATAGGGGATTAGAGAGAGTTAGTAGCCAGCTAAGCACCTGTTTTTACGATGTGTTTAATCTAATTATGGTGAGTCGATGACACAGAGGAGTCTTCGCTCTGTTGTAATCGGTGGGCGGTGTGGAAGGCGATTACCTGTAAATAAAACCACATCACCTGTGTGAGTCTGCTTTACCACTGCATCATCCTGAAAAAGGTGTGAGGACTCTTTGCCTTTCATGATAAGAGCGAGTTGCTCGGGATTAACTTCCTCTGGCAAGACCCACTCCATGCCTGGTCCTACCAGTGTTGAGAGAAGTCGCTGTGATCGTATATCGAGATGGAAACCGGCTCCAGGAAACGCCTCTCCGGTCATATTAGGCAGCGTCGTTCTCAATGTAAGAGTATAGTCGGAGCGGTTTGAATGGATGGTTTGGAGTTCCACGAGGGTGGTGAGGTGGTGTGATAACTCTTGACACTCATCGTGAGTCAATTGTTCTATTTTCTTTCTCAGCATTGCGAATATCTTACGCTCTGGATTGTCGAGGTAGCTACCTTGAACGATAAGGCTTGGTGAGAAAAAATCGAATTTATCCTGAAGTATGTTGCTAAAATTTTGGTCATAGTGAGTTGGTCTCAATACTTCAATGAGATCTGGGACAAGGAGTATCCGGTCAAAACCAGGATGAGGAGATTGGTGTACCGTCCCACTAAAAGAAGCTGTGCTGCTAAGAGAATTGGTATTACTACGAGAAGCCTTTTCCTTGGAGGTGTCATAGGAATTCGAGTTCAGAGAAGGAGCAGCATTCGAGGGATACTGAGCTTTCATTCCCTCTGTGTCTGAGAGGCGGGTGTCTGAGAGCCACTTCCATGACGGGGTGCTTGACGATGAGGTTTCGTGCCGACGGGTATGTTCTTCAGAGGGTTCCATCACCACGGCAATATACCACGAAAGATGGATGTTGTGAGCTTTTTTTCATATTCTCACTGCTCTTCCGCCCAGTAGAGTTATCGGATAGATAGCTCTCGAACCTCATGCCGATGAAGAGAGTCCACGTCAGGAGTCTTTTTTGCACGGTAGCAACAGGAATCCTCGTTAAGCCCGACAATGCGCACCTCTTTGGAGGTAATGTGGAGCGGTCGTTATGGCTTCCTCTGGATGACTACGTAGCCACAAGACTACAGACCAGATAGGCTCTGAAGTGAGTGATCCGCTAGGCTGACACATGAAAAGGTGCATCACAGCAGTTCACGATAAAGCTTTGATGCAGCTTTCGTGAAAGCATCCGCGTCATATGCTTCATCATCTTGCAATGCAGTATAGAGTTCTTCGAGGGAATCTTTGTACCCGCGCTCTAGCGCTGCAGAAGTTGCCACGAGGCTAGAAAGTCCCATAAGGATCTGCTCTGCCTCTTCATACTGAAAGTGAGGACGGGTCGCAAACTGAACTAGTTCGGTGAAGAGACGCCTCAGTAGTGCATCCGAATAAGTGAGTTCCGTAACTATCGGGAGGACATTTTTCTGGAGGAGCCCCTGAAGCTGTTCGATGTGCTCTGAAGCTTCGCCAGATTTATATTTCTCGTGGAGTGTTTCTAGGAGTGAATCAATAGTACTCGCTGAATCCGCGTCGAGCTCTCGCAATATAGATGTGAGGAGCATGAAAGAGGAGAGGTTAAGTCTTAGCTCGCCAGCTCGGTCTCCAAAGTCACGAACCTTCCACCGGTCTTCTTTTAAGCTGTGGTGACACGATTCGCAGGTAAAAAGAGAGAGCTCGGGCCAGATACCGTTCTTTGATCGTACCGTTGAGGCGAGCGCTTTAAGTCGTTCTGAGGCAAGAAGAGTTTGCCCGATAAGCCATGCTTTTGCAGGGATGTAATCACCCTTACGCTCCTTGTAATCGGCATCCACTTCCCAGTGCCGGGGTTGAATCATGCTGAAGGTATCAAGTTCAAACGTAAGACGTGGATGTCCTGCTCCGATTAGCCGGTGATTGACCGTCTTGTCATCCGTTCCGTAGTGACACGACAGGCACAGCTTCGTGCGAACAGTTAGGTCTGAGAGATCCATGAGCCCATTTTGGATATTCTCTTCGTGAGTCGTTCCAGACTTTGTATGAGGAGTAATCCATCCTCCGGCAGCCCCATGGCACGACTCACACGTCACGCCATCTTCGTAGGTAAACTTGGCTCCTCGTTCACTTTCTTCGGGAACATAGGTGGCGTGACACTGAAGACACAGCGGATCGTTCTCCGGCTTGGTGATACCGAGATGCGCTCCGATCTTCTGCGCATCGTCTTTTAATAGAACTGTCCATGCCTTGCTGTGTTTGCCGTACTTATGCCACGTTGAGAATTCATTTTGCAGTACATTCGTGCTTTTTCGGGGCGCGTTAGCTCCGTGGCAATTTGAGGATGAGCAGCTGGCTACCCCCATGTATTGGCCTTCCTCAGTGAATGCCGACGGTACGAGCAGAAAAAGATGTCCACAGAGGATGAATATTGGTGCTGTGATTACCCTAGAAAATGAGGTGCGGCTCTTTTCGCTCCGACTTAAGTGCTCTTGGCGGGAGCGGACTGGATAAGACATAACAAGACAACTCTCTCGTGGGGGCTTCTAATGTTCTGGGCACATAACGGTGCCATTCTCTGGAATTTACTGGCGAAGGCGCAAGTGTCAATTCCTCTTGGGGGGAATAATATTACTTGAACAAAAAACTCAGGATTTCGAACGAGGTTTTAGCTTAGTTGAAATCGTTTTTAGGTGCTTTCCTTCATTGCCTCACAGCAGGTAAGCCCATATATTCATGACACTATTCAGGGTTATCCGCTTTATGTCCGAGCACTATCAGGTAGCAATTATTGGTTCTGGTCCAGGTGGGCTAGGCGCTGCGACGAATGCGGCTCAGCACGGCCTCTCCCATATTCTCTTCGAGAAGAGTGAGATCGCGAATACCATTTACGAGTATCAGCTCAGAAAACATGTGATGGCCGAGCCCGGCAAGCTTCCGTTAAGAGCGTGTGTCGATTTTCAGCCTGGAACGCGGGAGGGGATTTTAGCGAGTTGGAACCACTCTCTTAAAGATCTTGCGGTGAATGTTCGTAAGGGAGAAGTCACCGCCATTAAAAAAGAAGGTGAGCTGTTTCACATCTCCTGTTCGGCGGGTGATGTGACAGCTACGAACGTAGTGCTTGCTATTGGGTGTCAAGGAACGCCACGAAAGCCAGGAGTCCCCGGTGAGGACCTCCCGCATGTTTCGTACACGCTCTCAGATCCCGATGCGTATCAAGATGAAGATATCCTTGTTGTTGGAGTGGGAGATGCTGCGATAGAAAATGCTCTTGCACTTGCTGATAAGAACCGGGTCACGATTCTCAATCGCGAAGACACCTTTCCGCGAGCCAAAGAGGCAAATGCTGCAGCGCTGACGCGAGCGATTCAAGAGCGAAAAATCGAGCACGTTATATGGTCAAATCTGAATCGGATACAAGAAGGTGTGACGTACGTCGATGGACCTGAGGGCGAAATAGCGATTAAGGCCTCTCGGGTGATTGTCCGCATTGGGGCGGTGTTGCCTCGTCGTTTCGTTGAGGGGTGTGGGATTGAGTTTCCGAGTTCAGATCTGAACGCCGTTCCAGTCGTGTCAGAGCGGTATGAATCAAATGTCTCAGGGCTGTTTGTTGTCGGAGCTCTGATCGGATACCCACTCATTAAGCAAGCGATGAATCAGGGTCATGAGGTCATAGAGCACATTATCGGGAATCCAGTTATCCCTGCGGATCAGGTGTTGGTGGATGAGACGCTTGCAGTCTTGTCTGGCTCGTCTCAGGAGAATCTGAAGATGATTCGAGATTCTATTCCTCTCCTGCAACTCCTGAGTGAGCCACAGTTTCGAGAGTGTATCATTGATTCAACGCTACACTGCCCAAAGGAAGGAGACGTCCTTTTTCAGAAGAATGATTATACTGATAGTTTCTGGTGTGTGGTGAAGGGGAGTGCGTACATTGAACTCGGTGAAGGTCACATCATTGAGGTGCCTCCCGGTCAATTTTTCGGGGAGATGGGGCTCTTGTCGGGGAGGCGTCGCTCTGCCACGGTTCGAGCTGGGAAAGATGCCATTTTTCTGGAGACCCCCCGCAATCAGATGTTGAAGCTCAACAATTCGGTTGAAGAGGTGAAACGATTACTTGATGAACGGTTTATTCGAAATGTACTTGAGTCCTCCATTTTCCCTGATATCGAACCGGAATTTCTTAAGAAGTTGGTGAAACGAGCGGGGATGAAAACCTTTAAGAAGGGGGAGACCCTTGCTCGTGAAGGGGAATTCGGTGATTGCTTGTTCGTTATTCGAAAGGGGTCGGTGAAGATCTCCCGTCTGAATGCACGGGGTGAAGATGTTGCCTTTACCTATCTTTCAGCAGGGCACTATGTCGGAGAGATGTCGCTCATGTCCGACACGCCAATGCCAAGAACTGCAACTGTCACTGCAGCAGTTCCATGTGAAACGATTATCATTGAGAAAGATGCGTTTCGAGAGCTCCTAAAAGATAATGCCGAGGTGAGAGAGCGAGTTGTCCGTCTTTCGCACGAGCGACATGTTCAGAATCTTACGAATACGCAGGATAGTGAAGCAGGGAAGCTGCTCGATTTTGTCGTGAGTCAAGGAGTGACCGATGCTGAGAATGTCCTCTTGATAGACTCAGACCTGTGTATCGGATGCGATAATTGTGAGTCAGCGTGCGCCGCGACTCACTCCGGGTACAGCCGCTTAGACCGGAAGGGAGGAAAGAACTACGATTCGCTTCAGATCCCCGTTTCGTGTCGTCACTGTGAGAATCCGCTCTGTATGATCGACTGCCCTCCAGATGCGTTAATTCGGATGTCAGATGGAGAAGTCGTCATTCAGGACTCGTGCATTGGGTGTGGGAACTGCGTAAGGAATTGTCCTTATGGCGTGATTCAGATGGTGTATGATCGTCCAGCGCCGAAGTCACGAGGGTTCTTCAGTTGGCTTTTTACATCTTCGAAGGATGTGGCCTCTGATGGCGGCGGGGTAGCTAGTGGTGGAGGGGCAAAGGCAGGTAAGTGCGATATGTGTCGGTCTCTTGAGGGTGGTCCTGCGTGTGTACGAGCGTGTCCGACAGGTGCTGCGATGCGTGTGAATCCAAGCACAATGCTTCACATTCTCTCGGATAAAAGGTCCTTGTCATGAATCGCGAATCGTTTCTTAGCTACCGAAATTTCTTCTACCTGTGGGCAAATCTCGCCACCCTGACCGTGCTTACTGTAGTTTACGTGATCCATTCTCCTCTTGGTGGACCAAATGGAGGAACGCTCCTAGGCTATACCTATGGGGTGCTTGCAGCACTCGGCATTGGGTATCTCATGTGGTACGGAATTCGAAAGCGCTCGTATGCAAAAACCACGGGCACCTTACAAGGGACTCTCGCCGCGCATATCTGGATCGGTATCGCCCTCTTGTTGTTAGTACCGCTCCATGCTGGATTTCAGTTCGGGGTGAATGTGCATACGTTGGCGTACGTCTTAATGGTCCTTGTGATTGTGAGCGGGATATGGGGTGCCTTCACTTACCTGACGTTGGCTCCAAGGGTTCAGGCGCATAGAGGAGGAGGCTCCCAGCAAGAACTCGTTGAGCAGATACTCTCGCTCTCGTCGGAAATTGAGCGAATTGCCGTGAGTGGGTCGAAGGACGAGCTCTTACAACTCATGCATGCACTGGACGTCCCCTTTCATCCCGGATTAAAAAACTCCCTCCTGAGAAATAGGACGATGAGTGCGGTGGATTCGAGTCAAGCAGCGCAGCTGTTGAGCCATTTATCAGAAGATGAAGCAGAGCGGGGCGCGCAGCTCGTTGAGCTCATTACGAAGAAGCACCGGTTTCTCCGACAACTTGATAAAGATGTTACAACACTTTACTGGATGCGGGTATGGCTCTACCTCCATCTCCCATTGTCATTTGCGCTGGTTGCTGCGGTAGTGATTCATATTTTTTCTGTGTTCTATAACTGGTAGTGCGAGGCGAAAGGGTACGGCGTTATGAAGCTTCACATTACTATAGAGCA
>JBMTVV010000112.1:0-6293 GCA_049451755.1 Bdellovibrionota bacterium | reverse complement strand
ATCCTTTCGTACCTGTGGAAAGAGGCGGATATTTTTCTCTCGAAGCGCTGCTATCACGGAACGTGCAGAGCCTCTCGTCTCAAGTCCATCGGTGATAAGCACAAGATCTCGAGACGGGCTCGCTAGCATCTCTTGCAGCACACCCTCAAGATTCGTTTCTCCCTCTGATAAGCGGCTCGCTTGGCGAAACGCTGCCGACACACTTTCCACAGCGGTACCCGTAACGCCGGCAAAGGGGGTAATCTCGTACGGGCGATTTAATTGATCTAACTCCTTCACTACCGCCTCAAGCTCACTTCGGAGCACTTTTTGATCTACACTCTCTGACGTATCAATGAGTATTCGAACAGGTGCTGCGGCTTGCGCTTCCCCTGCTTCACGAGCAACTTCCCAGTACGGTCGAGCAAGAATACCGAGTAAGACGATGAGCGCCAGTAATCTCATCCACGTAAACGCCGCTCGACCCCTTCCTCCAATGAGACGGAGTATGATGCCTCCCACTACCACACCAATGGCGAGATAAAGCGGTAGTATGTGCTCCACTCCTGATGGAATCATAGCTCACTCACCGTGTACTTTTTTGAAGTAAGGGCAAACACTCCATCGAGCGCAAGTAAGAGTAGGGCCAATAGAATGAGGAGGCTTCTCGTTGAGAGCTCCCTTGCTTGTTCTTCGCTTCCCTCAGCAGTACCTTCCCCAGACTCGAATCCCTCCTTCGTTACATTGATAAATGGCATGAGCGGTAACGCCATACGAGAGTCACTCTCACTCACCGAAAAAAAGTTCTGCGCCCGAACGGGCTCACCACTCGGTGAAAAAAGTACACCACGGCGAGATGGCAATGTTCCAATCGAAACACGTTCTCCAGCTACCCTACGCTCTGAGACAAGAGTAAGCTCATCACCGGTATAGGTTTCTGGCCAACGGATATCGAGCAGACCGCTTCCTTGAAACGCGGACACCTCAAGCCACTTCATAGCATTGAGGAAAAAAATTGATGATACCGGTGACGCTTCTTGTTCGAGGGGGAATATCTCAAAACCCAATGCCACAACGGGTCGCTTATTTACAACTCCAGCAAATGCAATGACTCCTGCTTCAACTTCAATGATCGGTGCCGCCCACTCAGGGACTGTGAGTGGTAATACTTCGCGAAATGAGAGGGCACTGACATCGAGATAATCAAGTAACGGATGATCGTCTGCCACTCGTACCACCTCTCCCGCACGCTGAATTTGATCTCTTTGTGTCCCGCCCGCTACGGGCAATACGTATAGCCCTGCACGAAGAAATGTTGGCACTTCCTGCCTATGCGCGATCTGAAAAAAATCCGCCTTCCCTTCCTGCTCAACGAAATTCCCACCCGGCGTACGGAACTCAAATCCTGGCAATGGTGGCAACTCCAATGCTTCAACTGACTGAGGAGAATGGACGGAGATAGTTTTTTGAATTGGTGGCACGGTCACCACCCACGCTTCATTATCAGCAACGAGTGAGTCGTTCTTTCCAGCTTGCCGAATATCGAGATGATATACTTTTTCTCTCGACACATTCTTCAATCGAATCGTCTCCGATGCACCACTCGATATACTACGAGAGAAACGGTCGACCGTTTGCCACGCTCCTGGAAGTGCCCGACTTACAAACGAAACCTCACTCAACGTGCCCTCGACAAACCGGTCTTCACTACGATCAGCCGAAAACATCTCAACGGTTGCTACAATCTCATTATCCGTAGGACGATATTCAATAGCTGAGATAGCCACATTAGAAGTAGCTTCACTGCCTTTACTACAATTAAGGCTCTCATACTGAATCTCGGGCGATCCGCCTCCGAATCGCACATCAACGTCAGAGGCAATGATGACTTTTTGAAGCTGTGGAAGTTTACTGAGAGCGTGACCAAGCACAGAGAAGTCTCCCTCTGCTGCAACCAACGAAAGTGACTGTAAGCGCTCAATGAGTGCGCCTTTTGAAAGTGCACCGGATGTAATTTCTTGCGGGAGAGGGGCAGTAGTAAAAAGACGGTAGTTCGCATCTTCTCGTTCAATAGCTAATCGCTCTTCCACTGCTTTAAGACACCGTTGGAGTCGTGATTCCTCTCCGTACTCTACATGCCCCATGCTCTCTGAGGTATCAACGACAATCGCTATCGTCTCCCGATCATGAGAAACGGTAATCCCACTGAGCGCACCGATGAGTACCGTCAGAAGTAATAGCTCCACAAAAAACCGAAGTGGAAGGTGTATCTTCCTTCGAAACACGACTTTTTCTTGTAACTTCTCTAGGAACATCAACGTCCCGAGACGTACCTTCTTCTCTCCGCGGGACTTTCTATATACGAAGACAAGTGCACCGAGTGCCGGAATGAGTAACGTCAGATACCACGGAGAGAGAATCGTCATCACGAGCGTACAACCCCCGCTGTTGGGAGCTCTTGAAAGAAGAACTCCATAACGGAATCAGTAGCTGATAGCGAAAAGTACCGCATCTGATACTTCATAGCGAGTTGTCGTAACTGCTGCTCATGCGCGTCATACCGAAACTGATACTCCCGTATCATTGACTGCGTCCATTCAAGGTTTAACTCTTCATTCGTTTCACTATCAATAAAGATTGCTCGGGAGGAGGAAAGGCTCGGGTCTCTGTCATGAGCGCCTGTAAGACGAAAGAGGATAACGTCAAGGTTGTGCACGTAGAGTAACTCGAGCTGTCTTTGCAGCTCATCGAGTGGCGCACAGAAGTCTGAAAAGTAGAGACACACTCCTGGATACCGTATCTGCGTAAGGAATGTCCTGATTGCTTTTCCGTGAAGCTCTGGCGTGACTTCCGGAGCGTCAGCAAGCACATCGGCAAGCGAGTGAATGAATGCTGGTCCCGAGCTGGGTCCAAGAACAGCATGTCCCGGGATCGTGAGGTGCACCCGTTCGTGTTGTGAGAGTGCGATGTACATCATCCCAAGCGCTATCTCACAGGCATGTTCAAACTTACCGTCAGAGGCTGGATGGTGCATTGATGCCGTACTATCGAGCAAACAAAAAACGGTGAGATCTTGCTCCTCTTGAAACTGCTTTACGTACAGACGGTCCGTCCTCCCGTACACCCCCCAATCGATGTGGCGTGGATCGTCCCCACGCTCATACCGCCGATAATCAGCAAATTCGATACCATGGCCTCGCTTGAGGGATGCATTCCCGCCTTGTCGCGTACCGAGAAAACGGCGACGCGACCGGAGCTGGAGCAGCTCAAGTTGGCGAAGGTTCGTCGGTGATAAGATTTGAAACGGTGCCATTGCTCAGAGGCTCCTACCTCTTTAACGCATCTTCAATGACGTCATCTGTCCTTACGCCATCGGCTTCCGCCTGAAAATTAAGCACGATTCGGTGTCTGAGCGCCGGCACACTGGCGCGACGAAGATCCTCTACCGACAGGTGAATGCGTCCATCACGGATAGCAAAAAATTTCGCCACGAGAAGAATGCTCTGTGCGCCACGGGGACCGGGGCCAAAGCGCACGTACTGTCGTGCAAGCTCGGTGCTACCATCCGCGTTGCCCTGCAGTAAGCTGATAAGACGAACGAGTATATCGAGGATTGGCTCTGGGGTAACAACTTGTCGCACGAGGTACTTCATGGAGTTAATGGTGCTCTCTGCGTTTTCCGTAAAGACAGAGCAAGTCTCCGCTTGTGCCTCTCCTGTTGTACGGATGAGCACTTCCTTTAACTCTTTCGGAGCCGGTGCTGGCACCCAAAGTTTCATGAGGAACCGGTCAAGTTGTGCCTCAGGAAGAGGATATGTCCCTTCGAGCTCAATTGGGTTTTGTGTTGCAAGGACAAAGAATGGTTGCGGAAGGGGGTACGTTTTATTGAGGACTGTTACTTGCGCCTCTGCCATTGCTTCTAGAAGCGCTGCTTGTGTTTTCGGAGTCGCACGGTTGATTTCATCAGCGAGTACGATATGTGAGAAGACCGGCCCAGCAGTAAATTGAAATCCGCGTCTACCGGAATCGTCTTCAGTTAAGACTTCTGTTCCAGTAATATCACTCGGCATGAGATCAGGGGTAAACTGAATTCGCTTGTAGTTAAGACCAAGGGCAGCACTGAGTGTTTTAATGAGTAGTGTTTTTCCAATTCCAGGAACCCCTTCCAGGAGTACGTGTCCACCACAAAAGACACCAGCAAGTGCACCTTCAATGACATTGTCTAACCCAACAATAGTTTTGTGCAACTCGCGCTCAAGCTGTGTGTACACATGTTGAAACTCTTCAAGAGTACCTGCAAGCTTACTCGACTGTTCCATCTCTTCTTACACTCCTTTCATCCGGTCCGTAGACTATCGCTGCTTTAAAATATCACGGTACTCAGGCGGGATTCTCTGTTGCTGTGGCCGGTCTCGTACCGTAGGAGGGGCAAGATCCACTTCCTGAATTTCACGAAGTGATGAGGCATCCTCGTCATTTCTCGAGAACTTCCCTGTTCCCTCAGCATACTGAGCGTCAACCTTCTCTGTTACTGAGCCTATCTGCTTATCTTCAAAGCCAAAACTCCCCTCTTGAAAACCATCATCTCCCTCGCCTTCGACTTCACGACGAATGGGCTCCCCTTCGCCAACAGAGGCACTCTGTGCGACGTTATCATCTGTTTGCTCACCGAGCTGCTGCTCGGGCCTGCTGCCGTCTTCTGTACCTGAAGTCTCTTCTGCATTCTCAGAAGATTGCTCCTGCGAATCTGATGAGGATGAGTCGTCCCGCTCCCCCGCACTGCTGGAGTTCTTATTCGCTCCCTTCTCGTCACCGCCGTCGCTATTTTCTCGCTCACCTTGCTGAGCTCCCTCTCCTTCTTCCTTATCACCTAGCTGGTTATCATCTGCCTGCTTATCACCTGCTTCATCACGAGCTTCATTTTGATCGTTCTCGACCTGTAGCTGCTCTTTCATCCCTTCTAAAACCTGCGTTGCCTGCTCAAGAGACTGGGCTTGTGCGCTACTCTGAGAAGTATCTGACGATTGTGCTCCCGAGGATTGCTCAGAGGATGGTGAACCAGAAGAGCTCTCGCTACTCTCTCCTCCTTTCGACTCTTTACCTTGCGCCTCATTACTCGTTTCTCCGGAATCACTCTCTCCTTCACCGCTGCTCATCGCTGAATCATCACTATCACCGTTACCTGCTCCAGACTGAGAGTTGCCACTCGACTCTTCTCCCTGAGCCCCTTCTCCCTCTCCACTCCCCTGCTTTCCGCCATCGGCGCCATTATTCTCTGATTGCTGACTATCGCCTTCTCCAGACTCTTGTTGTTCTTGTGATTCATTCGGCGAACTGCCTTCTTGACCTTCTTTACCTTCAGCACCTTGAGAGTCTTTTTCTCCATCCTCTCCCTTTCCCTCTCCTGATTGAGAGTTATGGGAAGAGGAGTCTTCTTGTTGCTCCGGTTTCTCTTCTGGTTCCTCTGGAGGAGTTTGCGAGTCGTCCTGTTCTGTCACTGGCTCTTGCTCTGGTGTTGTCGAGTCCTGCTCTATGGAGCTCTGTTCTGTACGGCTCTGTTCTAATTCACGATAAAGCTCGGATGCGGCGCTCACATCACTGAGGACTTCATCAATCTGACCAATCACCTCTTCATCAGAGAGCGTACTGTCTTCAAGCGAGGCTTGGAGACTCTCCAATTTTTTTTCGATAATACGAGGCATGGCAGGAGCGCTCTCGAGTAACGTTGAAAGTTCTTCTTTCATCTCGGCACGACGCAGTTGGGAAGGAGTGGGCGTTTGAGCTGGTCTGAAGAGGAGAGCTGCGAGAAAGAAGAGAAGAGCACAGAGAGTGCTCAATACTGGGTAGAGAAGCGGAGTATCACGCGCAAGCTCTTTCACGGAGAAGCTACTTCCCATGTTGGCTAACTGCATCGAAATGAGATCAAACTTTTCTTTTCGCTGCAGTAGAGAGGGTTTCGTATATACCTCCCAAAGTGCTGCAAATCGTCCCGTTGTCTGCCAGTGCGCATCAGCGCGTTGTGCTATTTCCTGTATCTTAGATGAACGGTTGTGAAAGGTTCGACATGCAATGATAACGGTAGCAAGCAGTGCGACAATTCCGAGCACGACGGCGATGCGTAAAAAATCAAATGAGTATATGACGATACTTAAGCCAGCACTGATGAGTAGCAGAGTGGTAGCAAAAAGAAACGCTACGACGAGCGCTCTCCGTCGTTGGATAAGAGAAGCCATTTGAAGAAACTGTAGATGCTGATCGTCTTCAAATCCTCGCTGATTCATAGTTTTTTCAGAGCTTTCATGCATCAGTAGCAC
>JBMTVV010000111.1:0-6350 GCA_049451755.1 Bdellovibrionota bacterium | reverse complement strand
GCGACCCACCGCTTGGTTGGTATCCGTTTGGAGGCGTAGTCTGTCCGTTCCAACGAGACCTCGATAACGCTGGTCGCAAAAACATCAAAAAACATCCTGGCTATGTCAAAACGGAGCCTCATGATCCTTGGTTGGTTCAAACACCAGATAGCTGCGCTAGCCTCCTGAAAATAAAAGACGCTATCAATGCCTGCATTGAGTCGGTGCTTCCTGAGGAGTGTCAAGGGTCAAGCAATCCATCGGGGCTAGGCTGCCTCACAACTGATCTACCTTCAGTAGCTACCCCTGAAGTGGATCGATTCTTTAACGCCACACCATGAGCCCGTTTCACACATTTGCCTCATATCGAGGCTAACGCGATAAATCATTCGATCTTGTATTGAAGCTCTCTGTATGCCGCAGAATGGGGGAATGAAGCAGCTACTCGGTATTCTTTGTCAATGAAAAGGACGCAGCAAGTTGATGGAGTTATTGTGCACCTGAAGTTAAGAAAATGAGGAAGTATTTGGCGCGGAAAGCTTTCTATGGAACGAATCGCACATGAAAACACCGGGAGTATAATATAAGATTGTAAATGCGTGCGACTCTGAGTTAAACGAGTCTCTCCAGACAGGAACGCTCTAGCTGAGCCCCTTAACCTATCAAAAAAATAAAGTAATCACCAACATCACATCACCTTCTCATTAGCGCATAACACCACCAGAGCCCGTACGTCGGGGTAGGGATTAAAAAAAGGCTCACAATGTTTGATGACTCTCGGTCTCGTGATAACGCTCGTGGGGAAGGTGCGACCGGAGGTCTTCCTCCTCTTCTTCCAGAAAAACTTCTTCCTGTAACGTGGACAGATCCAACTGCCGCATACACCTCCCTCCTCCAAGGATTAGGGGACGGGAGTCTTACCTCTGTTCATCTCATTGATTCTTTGCGCCAGGTCGCAATTCAGAGCAAATCTGGTGCCTTTATCAAGTACGATACCCCTGCTGATTTTTTTGAAGAGCTGAAAGGAGCGATGCTCTATCCGTTCCAGAAACAGGGACAACTCGTCACACAAGCAGCACTCCCTATTATTCTCGACGACCACCAGATCTATGAAGTGCAGTGTCGTTTCAAGGAAACAGAGCACCGAGGATGGAAGATTCATACACTCACCGGACCTCCCAGAGCGAAAAGTGATATATCCATCACAACGGCTTCGCGAGACCCAGAAGAGTTCTTACAACAGGTAGCACAGCTACTGGAGAGATCCTCTGAAAGCCACCTCAGAGAGGCTTCCATCTCGCTCGTACAAAGCGGCGAAACACCAGTCATAGAGATAGGGGAGCTCGTAAATAAGCAACAGATGGAGGAGTCAATCCGTCATATCGAACAACGCCTCCAACCAGTACATCTCATCCCGTATCCGATAAACTTTGATTTCAAGAGCGACCCGAACGAACGTATTGATGGGCTACTAGAATATGACGGACCCTGGATAGTCTTTGTAAAGTACGGAAATCCAATGTCGGGCAACGGCCTATCACTCGAGGAAGAATAGGGCTCATACCTCATGAGTACTCATACAGGAGCATTACCGGCGAATTTTAACCAGGAGCCATCCCTCCAAAGGCCATCGTCTGCTCTCAATTCCTCAGGTGAGCCTCCTTACTTAGCACCGCATAGCCCTACACTACCAGTCACCCACTCTGGAGAGAACGTAAGAACACTCAATGACGCGTCTCTTTGTTGGAACGATCTGCACCAAGATGCTCTGGGGACGAGAGCCTCGAAAGCCGAAGTAAGAAGAGCACTTGCAGCAGGCGAGATACCCGCTGAATTAGCGGATGAACTTCGAATCGTCCCACTCAACTCTGAAAGTGGAAAGCAGTTTCAAGCGGCAATGGAGGAGCTCTCTCTGAAACTTGCTCCTGCGTGGGGACAAGATCAACCCCATATTCGCTTTTTTCTTATGGATCTTCCAGGCGTGAATGCGTGCCAGATTCGAGGTGCTCAGCCACCTCTTATCGGTTTTACTCGTGGATGCTTTCATGAACTTGGAGAATCAACGGAGAGAAGCGAGAAACCATTAACGACCCTTGATGAAGTCGCCCTTATCTATGCCCATGAGCGAGGACACCACGCGTTGGAGAGCATAACTACAGAGGAAAATTCCAAGCTAGAAGAGGGGCTTGTATCATTCTGGGCCGTCAAAGCGGCGTTTAAAGGCGGCTTTAATCCTGAAGCGTGGCTTCCTCGCGCTCGCGACTCCGTACTGGAACACGGGCTCACCTCTCGTTGGGAAGAACTCGTTGATGAGCATCCCACTCCGGCGAATCAGAAAACAGTCTATGAAGCCGCACTCACGAAATTAACGAGAGCCCACGGAGCTGTGACTCGACACTCAACGCCGCTTCATCCAGATCACCCCCTCGTACACGCTGCACGCAACGCCGAGATGAAAACGACACTAGAGATGTTTCTTCACTCACAAGACTTTAGTTCGCAACCAGATACCGAAAAAGTCCGCATACTGACTGAGGTCGTCGTCTCAGAAACACACTTTCAAGGGCGACGACTCACTGAACTTACAAAACAGATTCGCCAGCTGCAGAAAGGTATTTTACCCGAAAATCGCGATGTTATTGAGCCGCTCGTCAACGCTCTCTTAGAGCGTTTTGAAAAACCAAATGAAGAGGCTATTCGGCGCTTACTTTCAGCGGCAGCCCCTTCTGGATTAAGACTCAATCCCATGGGGCGACTGAGACCGATCGCCGACTCAATCAAAGCATTTGTGGAGGCAACGGATTTTCGAACGGCTGCAACCGCGGCAAAATCGCTCAATACACTCATCGCGGAGGAGCCCCTTGTAAATACCCCGAGCGGTATCAACCTCATGCGGAGGTTTGACTTTGCTCAGTTCCGATTTCCAGATATCGAAAAGCTCAATCGTAGCAACCGTCCGCAAAAACTCAGTTGGAATACTCACGTTGTTTACGCCTCTCAACAACAACGAGTAGGAAAGTCAGAGATTGCGCGCGCACTCCTTCGCCTGGGCGTGGACGATCCACGACTCTATCCATCTCTTGATGCCACTGCTGCCAACCAACATCTTATAGAAGACACCTTTGCTATCTCGAAAGGGCCCCGCGATGGGAGTAATTCTATTCAATCACTCGAGATTGTCGGAGACTCTGTCTACTCATTCGACCCAGAATACGGAAGAGAGAGCACTCGAAATGACTTGAGGTTACTTGATTATCTCCTGCCGATTGCGCACCGAGAGTTCGAACGAGTCGTCACGAATGATGGGCTCGAGAAAGATTCCCTGAAAAGACTCTCACGAAAAATTGATGGATTATCAGCACGACTGAGTGATGATTTTTGTGAACACCACTTGATTGGATTCTCGCACATACACGTCAATCCTACGTTATTCGTGGAGCTCAATCGAGAGGCGCTCAGCCGAGGGAAGGCGCAAGTGATCATCGCACACGTCCTCAAGGAACTTCGAGAAGACCATAAAGAGGATATAGTGGCAGAGTTTTTCCGAGCACTCGGAACATCATTAACGGAAATCTCTCCACCACAGCTTATTGAAGACTCTGACTCTACCGACTCTCTTGAGGCGTGGATGGCTCTCTCTGAAAGAGATGGACAGCTTCCAATTCGATCGAGCCCCCTGTTACGCGAAATGATGAAACTACCTGAGTCAATATTAGACCTACACAGTCGCCAAGGAATCATTTCCGAAAGTTGCTCGTTCGGAAAACTGCTCGATTACTCCCTGACCTTTGACCGCTTCGGACGGGGGGCGCTTGACCACAGGGGAGTCGGACACTACAGGGCGCTCTTACAGGAGCTGAGCCAACTATTTCACGAGTCTGAGAGTGCAGTAAAACAGCCAAAGGACTGGGAGCAATTAGTTGAGCTTTTACGACACGAAGAAATGCAGCGGAGTCCGATCACAAGAGAGATCACGTTGATGCATAGCGCTATCATCTCAGTCGAACACTCCTCTTCTCAACACCGCATTACTCCGGCTCAGATTCGAGTGGTACTCGATGGAATGAATAGCGTTCCAAAGAATGGTGCTGCCTCCAGACCAAGTACCGACTACTCATCGCGAGGGCTCCCTGGATTTAGCACACAAGAGTTCGTATTGCAGACATTAACCGAAGCTCTCGTGAACGATCCAGCTTGGAGTATTGACCTCAGTGATTCGATTCAGGAGTGGAGAGCGTGTTATCGTGCCGGCATACTTCCGAAAGAGTCGCAGTACACACACCTATCAGAAATTCTTAGTCGAATAACAGCACTGCCGGATGCTACATCTCGTCAACAACACTTCGAAAGCCTATTTGGAACCGGACGAAATCGAATTCGCTCCCCAGAGCTGCGGCAACAGGTTATTCAGGGATGGGCAGAGACAGTACGAGAACGATTTGGAGAGGATGATACTTCTGCTGGCTATCGAGAACAGATGGCAGCGGTCGTACTGGCAGTCGAGGAGACACTGTCCCCGATTGACCGGAAATCTACTCTCAACACTCTTGCGGAAGCCGTTGTTTCACAACGAGCGCTCTCCCAGTTTCTCGGCAGTAGGGTTACACCACTTACCGAAGCAGCATTCACGCGCACCCATGGCCTCATTATCGGACTAGAAGGGCTCACTCAACTACTGGCAAAGTATCCACCGTTTCGGCGAGATATTGTCGAGTTCCTTACTGCACCCCTCTCAGTAGAGGGGAACGCCAAGATCACCGAAGAGATGCTTGATCTGATGTTGATTCCCGAAGAAGAGCGAAAACCGCAGGAACGGATGCGGATGAAAGAGGGATTTACTGACCTCCATAAGAATTTTTGGGCAGCTCCGCTCGATGCTCGTGCACTTATCATGCGCGAGGTTCTCCTCCCGCAGACGACTTCTCAGGCAGAAGCAGATGAGGCCTTTCACTATGCACTCGAACGAGCATTCCCTAACTCAACGCAATACGGACCCGAGATCCGAGAGTCGGTAAAATCCTACATCGCTGCGGCACCAGAATACATTCAGCCGTTTGCACTCTCTGCTCTTCTCGTAGCTGGCCAAAAACGAGAAGATGAAGCACAGGGGAGTGGATTTGCGATAGCTACGTTTCTTGAATCGATGGGGCCAGCAGAGACAAAGGCTGGCCAAGTAGCGCAGGGACACCCGAAGGTTCCGATCGATATTCGTCGTGACTTAGCGCGACTCAAAACGCGAGCCGATCAGCCAACCCGCTGGGAGTTATTTCAACGAATTGATGAGGCCCTTCCTCCTGATATTCAAGACAACGTCAGGCATGTCGGGGAGCTACTCGGCAGCGCATCTCTCTTTATGGCCGTTCGAGTAGTTCAGAGATCAGGAGATGAGCGAGTCGTTTCTCTGCTGCGCCCGAACGCACTCGAGCGCGCGCAGTTCGGCTTTACCCTCCTTTCCGATATGCTCGAGCATGCGAATGCAGGTTCGGAGAAAAAAGAAGTTTTTTCAGAGCTTATTCGCGATGCGCGCGAACTCATCGAGATAGAGACAGATACTCTTCAGGCACATGCACAACGGGAAATGGCTCAAAAGCGCTACAATGGGACCTCGATCATCGTCGATGGCGAAACCTTTTACTTCACCGTTCCTCCGATAACGCACGTCGGAAGTGAGTACTTCATTTCAGAACTCGCACTCGGTGAGCACTTCATTGATCTCCCTGAGTCCCCAAGAAAGCACGCGATTGCCAAAGCAATTTTGACACTCGAGATTCACGGGATTCTCAGTGGAGAGCCGTTTGATAATGACCGCCACGGCGGAAACTGTCGCATTCATGGACAGACTATTGGGCATTTTGACTTTGGTGGCATGTTACTTTCACGACCCGAGGATCATGAGCTCGCAGACCTCGGGAAAGCAATTTCTACAGCTGCATTGAACAGTGATACTGTTACACAATTTATCGAGCACTACTTCTCCTATGTTCGCGACCTCAGTCTGACTCCTGACGGAGCCCCACCGCTTCTCCGTCGCGTTCAAAAAGCACTTGCCAGCCTTGCTGAATATACTGAGGGGCTTACCTCGAAAGAGTTTCAAGCGGTCCTTATCGGTGCAATGAATCACGGTGTGCATCCGAAAATACAAGAGAGCATTTACTCAGCAATGAGCTCCGTAGGGAACTCTTCCCTTGATAGTGAGTCCTTGATAACAGAACTGATGAACCCATCTATAACGATTGAAAAACACACCGCACCGTAAAAGAGCTTTCTAGCATCACTACCTAGTCGGTGATGTATATCGCCGCTTCTCGTTACTATCCTTCTTGTGGATTCACTCTGTACGGCACCCTACCAAGGGTCCGAACCGGCGGGGG
>JBMTVV010000110.1:0-6415 GCA_049451755.1 Bdellovibrionota bacterium | reverse complement strand
TGGTGCTCGTCGCTTCGATTCCCTGCTTTCTTATTCTCTGTTGTCTTAATTTTTCTTTTTCATACTGGCTGCAAGAGCTTTCGTGATTCTTCATTAGCCCCGGGTCGGCACGCTCCACAGATAGCTCTCAAGACGCTAGATGGAGTCCCCGTGTCTCTCGATGACTTTAAGGGAAAGATCGTAGTGCTCAACTTTCTCGCCTCGTGGTGTAAGCCGTGTGAGGACGAAATGAGCTCGCTACTCGCACTGCAGAGTCAGCTTGGCAATAGCTTGCAAGTCGTGGCGGTAGGTGTTGAGGACGATGATGACGCGCTCCGTGAATTTCGAGATCGCAATAACGTTACGTTTCCTTTCTTCCACGACCAGAGTGGCAACTCCAAACAACGGTACCGAATTGCTGGTTATCCTGAGACCTTTGTCCTCGACCGGGATGGAAAGCTCCTTCTCGTGCCTGATTATGAATCGGGTGGGTCATTTACACTGAAATTTGTAGGACCCCGTCAATGGGATTCCCCTCAGATGCTTCAGTTTTTCTCACAGCTCTAGTCTGTTTCCTTCACAGGCGCTGCGAGTGTAGCACTTCTCGCCATATCGCTTTCATCGCGAGGTCTCGTGCACTTATGAGTTCGCAGAGTGATGCTACGAACACTTCAGTGTTAGGGAATTATCTTCACTTGATACTGATATTGCCGTGATGCTATCGGTTCCAAGAGTTGCCGTTCCTGTGACAGTTTTCGTTCGTATTGAAGCAGCCATACCATTGACCGTGGTAGTCAGTGTGCCGGTCATTGTTGGGTTCGTGGGCGATGAGCTCGTATCGACCGTTGCCGAGAGCATCGCTGAGACCGTGTTGCTTGAAGCGATCGCACTGGCGTCTTCAAAGGAGAGCTGTAGGCTTTCATTGCCACTCTGACGAATCTCGACAGCATTCTTCACGAAGTCAGATGTTTCAGTACTGATGAACGAGACGGTACAATCGAGTTGGCCATTCAGAAAAGAGGAGAATACGGCGCTTTCCACTACGGTCGTGTACGGATCGCCGTGAGGGGTAAGTACCTTCACCACTACTGCGTAATTAAAAGGAAGGGTGGCCACATCAGGTCCCACGTCCACCCCAACTGGGCCCGGTAATTTTTCAGAGCGATATTGTGAGGAGAAGAGTCTTCGATTGATATAGAAGTCAAACTGCATCGGATACCTTGCATACGCATCATTACGCTGGTAGGCATCAACGAGCAGGCGAGTGTTAGCCTCACCCGGGATGACTGTTACCGTTACAACTGGACTGCGAGACTGCTTATCATCTCGGTCGGCGACGCCAATGATAGTATTCGTGCTCTGTGAAGAAACTTGTGCTTCAACGACGGAAGCGAGTGCTAGACATACACTAAAAAGAATCACGAGCGTATAGCCTGCTATGGATTGGACGGTGGTATGCTGAAATGCGTACTTCGACAGAAGACGAGAAGGCGAGATCTGTGTATGTCCAAAGGTTCCGTGAAATCTGTGCATTAGCTCCCCCAAACGAAAATCAGAGATTCTCGGTGATTATCGGTAGAGTGTATCGAAGAGGTTAACGCTTTTAAATCTGATTTTTTGATGACCCGTTCGGTAAGGAAAAGTTTGCCCGAAATGGCATTTAACGGCTTTTCTAACCTCGGATTCCTCGGAATAATGTGTAACACGGTTTGAGGGAGGTTCTGTGGTAACTACAACGGTGGAAAAAGTTCTGAGGAGAGCAGCGAATGACGTCCCGAACTTGGGTTGTCTGAACCTCTTTCTAGTCTATTCTCGCACATGTTTTGAAAGCATGTCATGCGTACGAAGTTTGAATGAGAGGTGGTTTCTTCTCCGGATATCCAGAGTGTGTTTCATATTCGTTGCAATGTGCTTTCTTTCCGCATGTGGAATGAGTAGGAGGCCAGCCCCTGAAACGGCGTTGCATCATAAGATGGACACTGATACCAGTGTACCGTCCCCGTCTGAACCGCCTGTTCTTTCCCTTGATAGAGTTCAGAAGATAGCCGCTGAGCCACTGTCTCCCAAAGAGACGGGGGAGGTGGTTGATACTGCACTGACAAACTTTTTCTATGGTCCAGGTCTGGGTGAGACGGCACTTGATGTGACTGGTGCTATGCTATTCCCTCCCTATGCCTTGGTTCTTATTGGACAGACTCTAGTGCGGGTAGCGGGCTATGAGTCACCCAGATTGATTGAGATGTTTCCCGAGGAACAACAATCCTATGACGAAACAATGGATATGGTGTACTCAGGACCTGGTCGTCTTGTTTCGGCTGCTGCGGGTGAAGAGTATCGTACGCGGTCAAGGGTACGCTCTCGATGGATAGAGACGGTTGAAAAGCTTGAAGCGAATCGAACGAGAGGAAAGAGTGCAGCCATGGCTTCTCAATCGAGTATAAGCACAGGTATGAGACCCTTACCGGAAAGGTCTTTGCCTGTAGTTGAGGTAAGGCCGGTGGGGCACGCCTCCTTTCCGCGACTCTCGGCAATAGACACTAGGAGAGCGGCGCAGGAAAGCACTGTAATAAGGAGGTAGTGTGAAAGTAGATGACGCGAAACCATATGCCGTCAAAACGATCGGTCTTGTTGTGAGGGATGAAGTTCCTGAAGCAGTCCAGCTTGCCTGTCGCGTTGTGGAGTGGTGCCACAGTAATGGTTACGAAGTTATTGGTTCACAGGAAACGGCGGAGGATTGTTCGCTGAAGCTCGACCGATTGATTCCAGAGAATGAACTCGTTTCTCAGGCGGATCCGATTGTCACTTTGGGCGGTGATGGGACGCTCATTGGAGTTGCTCGTCATGTGCGAGAGCAGAATCCCGTTCTTCTTGGTGTAAACTTCGGGACGCTGGGATTTTTAACCGAGATTGCTCCTGAAGAGTGTCTTGAAACGCTTGAGGATGTAATTCAGTCGAGAGCGCTCTTGGGGAAACGCGACATGCTCCTAGCATCAGTGTTCCGTGGGGGGCGAGAAGTCTTTTCGTGTCAAGGTGTGAACGAAGCGTTGGTACAGAAGGGTACTCGTGACAGGCTTCTCACATTAAAGCTCTTTGTTGATGAGCAGCCAATCATGGTCTTGAAGGGAGATGGGCTGATAACGGCGACTCCGACAGGCTCAACCGCGTACTCGTTAGCAGCTGGTGGGTCTATTGTTCACCCGGAGATATCGGCATTACTCTTATCGCCAGTTTGCCCACACTCATTAACTGCGCGCCCCCTCATTCTCCCCTCTGAAAAAAAGGTATCTCTTGAGATTCCGAGGGATTATGATGGTAGCGTATTTCTTCTTGTGGATGGCCAGGAATCGTTCTCGTTGGAGCCGGGCGATGAAGTCAGAGTGACTCGCTCACCTCGAGAGGTTACTTTCGTGCAGTCAAAGAGGAAGTCATATTTCGAGATCTTGCGAACCAAGTTACGATGGGGAGTGAGGAATGTCGAAAAAGAGTCTTCAGAGATAGTATGATTCGTTGGAGCATCTTTTAATAACTTCCTTCGCCGTTTGAATTCTCACCGTTTTTTGTTCTACTCGTTTTTCATACCGTTTTTGTAGAGAGGCGCTTCGCGATTATGTAGAGAGGCGCTTCGCGAAGCCGTCCCTCATAAGATGTGCTATAGGTGCGGCGGTGTAGAAGGACGTATCCTTTTTGTGAGAAACGTATGCTCGTTGAACTTCGGATTCGCAACTTTGCTATCATTGAAGAGCTCTCTCTTGAGCTCGTACCAGGACTTAATGTAATTAGCGGTGAAACTGGCTCCGGAAAGTCACTCGTACTCGATGCGTTCCAGTTGATTCTCGGTGCTCGACCGAAGGCGTCATATTTTCGTACTGGTACAGATGGATGGGAAATTGAAGCCCTGTTATCGCTAGGCGAAATCTCGTCTGACGTACGTGAACTCCTTCCCGAGCAGTTTCGGGACGAAGACGAGATCCTCTTATCTCGAACGATGAGTACAGCTGGGCGAGGTCGAGTCTTTATGAACGGTAGCCTTTGTACTGTGCAGATGCTTCAGCAGATCTCATCTCGAATGCTAGCGCTGTGCACTCAGGGTCAGCAATTACGCCTCCATAGTTCGGAGTATATTCTCGACCTCCTCGACGAGTATGCGGGGATTACCGAATTAGTTTCTATCTACAGGAATCAGTTTTCAGAACTCAAAAAGTTAGAGGCGGAGCTCACGCAGCTAACAGCAGATAAAGAGCGAAATCTCATGCGCCAAGCAGAGTTAGAGTTTATCATCCATGAGTTGTCAGAATTAGCTCCTGAACCAGGGATGAGACAACAGTTAGAGATACAGATTCAGCAGTTGCGAGACGCAGAAAAAAATGCGGACTCCGTTCGTAATGGATTGGAAATCCTTCTGGATGAGCAGGGTGTATTTAGCTTGCTAGCGCGTTGTCGGAAAGAGCTTGCTCGGCTTTCCCCCGAAGTATCAGCGGAGCTGTTGCAGCGGCTCGACTCTTCAGTTGATCAGCTTACGGAATTAGAACGCGCTCTTGGACGGCACAATCTTCCCGATGAATATGCGCAGCATGAGCTTGAACGGTGTCATGAGCGACTCTCTGAGTTGGCTCGTCTAGAGCGAAAATACAAAACCGATGATACTGGTTTGAGCACGCTGCTGGAAAAGGCTGCGACAGATTCGGCTCAGAATGATGAGATGGGAAAAGAACGATTACTGAAAGAGGCCATTGAAGAGAAGACGAGAGTCGCCTCAAAGAGCGCTCGAGAGATGAGGGAAAAGCGCTATCTGGCGGCGGCAGAATTTGAAAAGAGCGTAAGAGAGGAGCTGCGAGACCTCGGCATGCCTAATGTGACCATGAAGCTCGACTTTGAGGAACATGGGATTGGGGAGAGAGGAACTGAGAGCGTTACTTTTCTTTTTGCACCAAACCCAGGTGAGGAGCCAAAACCGTTATCTGAAATAGCTTCCGGAGGAGAATTATCTCGTGTGATGCTCGTGATTAAAAAGGTGTTTCGGGATAAAAGTGGTGTTAACATATTGATTTTTGATGAGGTTGATACTGGGGTTTCTGGTGCCGTTGCACAGGCTGTGGGAGAAAAAATGTATGATATCAGTGGCTTCAGTCAGGTTATCTGCATTACTCACCTGCCGCAGGTGGCCTGTTATGCAGATAGACACTTCTCCGTTTCTAAAGAGGTAGATGATAGAACTCGAAGTAATATCAATGTGTTAGCAGGTGATGTGCAGGTCGAGGAGATTGCTAAGATGCTTTCAGGCTATAAAATTACCTCTGCGGCACGGGAGTCAGCAAAGGAGCTTCTTGCATCTAAATCTGAGCGAACGATGAGGACTGCTCGACACGGATAAGTGGTAATAGCGTATTCATTTGAAGCTGTGGTTGAAGAATTGACCCGACGGTCGGCTTTCGATACCGTCTTGAGCTCTTCAATTTTGATTATCGGCACTCCTGTCAGGTAGGGTGGTCAGGTCTTAAGGTAGCCGTGTCAAGTAATGGAAGAGGAAGTGCTAACAACCATGAAAGGTATCTTCATGCAATTGCGAACGGTGTTGCACGACTCGGTCATAGAGCCCATAAGAGGCTTCCTATCTCGCCTCTTAAGGGGAGGCTCCACTTCAGGGCAACAGTTTTGTTTGTGGTTGGTTCCGTCTGATAGTGGAACTATTCGGAAGCTTCGATTCTCAGCTCGAAGAGGGATTGCCCTTCTTTTCATCGCCTCTGTTATTACTGGAGCTGCACTCGTCGTTGCCGGTGATTATACTCGGGTCCAAATAGCGCGCCTTCGAGAAACCCTCTCTTTTCTCTCTCTACAGAGTGAACATGCAGAACTACAGTCCGAGACCGAGATGTTAACGTCTCGGATCCTCGCTCTTCGAGAGGAGAATCGGACAATTGAATTGCACCAGCTTGCCGTGCTGCAACGGCTTGGCGAGCTGAATGATGTGCTGGGTGGATTGAAAGAGCTCGCCCTTCCATTAGATCGTGCCACTAGGAATCCAGCCGGTACGCTATTGGGGAGCGGGGAGCAGTCGCAGCTCACTGATATTGGTGGAAGGGAATCTGATCCGACCTCAGAATCGTCAGTTGTGGACACTGGTACAGACCCCGATGATGAGGGAACGGGAGGATTTGAGACTCCTCTTAACGAGAGCTTGACGCTGGAGGCTGTGCGATCTTTGAATCCTGAGGAGCTTTCAAGCTTTCTCATGAATGAGATTGACCAAAAGATCGAGCAGTTCCGAGGTGTGCCCCTGGGGTTTCCTGGAAATGGTCATGTGAATTCGGAGTTCGGGCCGAGGCGTTCACCCTTTTCTAACCGAGCACGGATGCATCACGGAGTGGACCTTGCCCTTCCTTACGGTAGTTATGTCCTCTCTACGGCAGAGGGAGTAGTATCATCGGTACGACGTACA
>JBMTVV010000109.1:0-6569 GCA_049451755.1 Bdellovibrionota bacterium | reverse complement strand
GAAACCGTGCTTTCAATGAATACAGCTGGCACTCCGTGATCTATGAGTGTCCGCACAATATTATTGATATCACGTATGCCGGCTTCTGACTCAGTACTGACTCCTTGAATGCCGATGACCCGGACATTGTAGCGGTGTCCAAAGTAATGAAATGCATCGTGCGCTGTAACGAGAATGCGGGAGTTTTCGGCGATAGAGCCTATGGAGCTCTCAGCAAATGCATGAAGTGAGTCGAGTTGGCGGAGATAGCTCTCGGTATTACGATTCATGGTCGAGGTGAGGTGTGGAAAATGCTCGATGAGATGTTGTGAGATGAGTCGAGTTACCTCTTTCCATAGTACAGGATCCATCCAGATGTGCGGATCGTAAGTTTTTTCATGGCCCTCTGGTGCTTGAAGGAGGGAAGGGTCTAGGAGGTCACCGACACCGATAACGTTCGCCTTCGCTCGCGCAATCCGTTCTAGTGCGTGCTCGAATCGCCCTTCAAGTTGGAGCCCATTAAAGAAAATTAGATCTGCGTTAAGGAGTGAGGCGATATCACTCCGTGTTGGCTTATACATGTGGGGATCGACCCCAGACCCGATGAGGCTTTTCACGAGAACCTTCTCTGGAACGAGATTCCGTACGGTATCTGCAAGCATTCCCGTAGTGGTGACAATGGTGGGTGTGGAGATAGAAGGAGTTGGGTTTTCTGCGTGAGCAAGTCTCGGGAATGGAAGTAGAAGCGAAATGTAAAAGAAGATGAATGATACCAGGAGCCTTACGAGTTGTACGGGCAACCGAGTTGTACACAGTGCGTGTGCGAGGAGTTCTCGGGACGAGGGATAGAGCGCGGCGCAAAGAATCACTTTCGAGATAGCGCTATGAGGGAGCTGACATGTTTGAGGTTTCATGGTGGTTATTTTTTCTTTGCCCTCTCTTTATTATCAATGTAGCATAGGCTACAAGTCAAGTATCTTCACCGGTATCTCCTCTTTATCAGGTAGCTTCACGTCTGTAGGTGGCATGGACGAAAAGGGGATAACCACAAAAAGAAGGGGGCGAAGTTGGTGGGAAGCAGGCAGGTCAGTAAGGGCACAAAGGGAGCCGTAGCAGGGGATTCTGGAGCTTCTCGTGCCAGTCATTTCGAACGGAAGCGAGAGCAACACAATCAAGAGGCGGCAGAGGACTATACAGAGATTGTGTTTGATCTTGAGCAACGCTTTGGAGAGGCCCGGACTGGTACTATTGCGGATCACCTCGGGATTTCGCACGTTACTGCACTTCGGACTATTAAGCGGCTTCAGGCCTCAGGCTATCTGAAGACTGCCCGGCAAAAGCCAGTCGAGCTGACACCGAAGGGGAGGCGGTTGGCGATGGCTTCCAAAGCTCGGCATGAAATGCTTGTCGAATTTTTTATGTCGCTTGGCGTTCCAAAGGCGGTGGCTGAACATGACGTGGAAGGTGCTGAGCATCACTTCAGTTCAATTACGCTTCAGAAGATACAAGAAGCCCTTGCAAGAGGAAGCGCAAAGAAAGAGAGCGACTCCTAAAGGTCTTCATCAGTGACAACTCCGCCAGCGCTATCTTCATGAATCTCACATGAGTGTCAAAAAACAGAGTGAACGAAAGAGACCGCGTGTTGTGGTATGCGCAGTATTTACGCAAGCTCAAGAAGAATCTCTTTTGTCTTTCGAATGATGAGATCAATTTCGTCTGAAGAGATGAGAAACCACGGCGTATAACGAAGGGCATTCTTCCCTCCATGAATTACATTCATTCCCGCTCTTCTCATACGTTGTTCAGCACCATCAAATCCAACAACTGGAATTTTTGGTGAGATATCAGCGGATAGCAAAAGTCCTGTTCCTTGAACTTTGAGAATAAGTTCAGGAAGCTCTCCTCTGAGTTCTCGTAGTTTTTCAAGAAACTCAGCTCCTTTAGAGCAGATATTTTCAGCGAGAGCGGGGCTGCACGCATTAAGAACCTGAGATGCCACATCCAAAGCTCGTGGGGCTGCAGTCATCGTATTCCCATATGTTCCTGGTGCATACTCATTTGCCGCCCACGCTTGTAACGCCAAAACGGAGAGCGGGTATTGACCGCCGTTGAGTGCTTTTGAATATACCTCCATGTCTGGGGGTTCGCACGTTTCAAACCCGGGGTAGTCAACGACACTCAATACGCCATGTGTTCTTAGCCCGGCCTGAATCGAGTCGATGATCAGGAATGATCCGTGTTCCTGTGTTCGTGTTCGCGCTGCGTCGTAAAATTCGCGAGTGAGTGCACAACCAGGATTACCCTCTCCCATCACTGGCTCTAGTACGAGCGATTCGATAAAGCATCCTTCGCTTACGAGTGAATCAAATAGTTGGTGAAAGGCGGCGACATCATTCACAGGCAGTTCGACAAACTCAGAATGGTCTGCGAATGAAGCGAGTGAAGCCTCATACTTGCTCCGTGATGACCCAGAGATGCGAGCTGCTCGATAGGTGCGGCCATGAAAGGAGCCAGTGAAGCTGAGGATCTTTATCTTCTTGCCCGGATATCTGCCGTCAGGGTCGGTCATTCGTTTGGCATGCGCATCTGATATCCGCAGAGCTACTCCCATCGCCTCAGAGCCGCTATTCATAAAGACAAATTTTGAGTAGGGGCAGTGGTGAGATGAATGGTTGTGTCCGATATGCGCCTCTAGCTTTCTTCCTGTTCGATACTGAGACATTGAAGGAGTCATGATATTCGCCATGGCTTGTCGAGCTGACATGGCTTCTCTGATGCAGTCAGGATCATGACCGTGTCCTAACATGCCATAACCACCTGTATCATAGATAACGGCTCCCCCCGCGGTAACAATCCACGGACCACGAGCGGCAAGTGGTACGTATGGGCTTGAGGTCTCTGCTGGATAGAAGCTGAGAAAATATTCCCCTACCTTTTCACGGAGTTCTTCTTCGGTGAGGGTTTTTAGCTCGGGGAACTCGAGCTCGTATTTTTTAGCGACCTCAATTGCTCCTTCGATAGCTTGACGGAGTAGTGGGTCTTTGGCGAAGAAAAATTCAACCTCTTCATTCGTAAGCCCATGTGTTTTCGTGCTTCTTGTGAAAGCGCGAAGTTGTTCTAATATTTTCACTCCGGTGTATCTCATAGCGTTCTGTTTTTGTAGCGCTTTGCGCTCCGTTCCTGTAGCGCTTTGCGCTCCGTTCCTGTAGCGCTTTGCGCTTTAGGTCCCACAGCGCTCCGCGCTTTAGATTTCACAGCGCTCCCCACATCGTACTGTCCACTAGCCCCTTACTGATATGACGCGCATGTATTCGACGTCAGAGGCGAGCAGAAATGATGAGCGAAGTACTCAAGAAACAGTACTTTCTGTTCATCACGGGCTACTTTTCCTGCCTACTTACTAGTATACCCGGGGTTCGGGAAAAGGGCGAGGCGATAAAAGACTAAGTGTTGAGATATATTATAGAACCCGTCATACTTGAGACCTTGTTTCGATTCTATCTCTATTACGGAGCGTCATGAATAAGAGTATGCAGAACGCCATCTCTCCTCGGCGAGGAGAAGACTACCCTGAGTGGTACCAACAAGTCATTCGAGCAGCAGATCTTGCGGAGAACTCGCCCGTTCGGGGATGTATGGTGATTAAGCCGTGGGGCTACGGAATATGGGAGCGTATCCAACGGGAGCTGGATAATCGTATTAAGGCAACCGGTCATGAAAATGCGTATTTCCCCCTCCTGATTCCGCTGAGTTTTCTTGAGCGTGAGGCTGAGCACGTCGAAGGGTTTGCGAAAGAGTGCGCGGTCGTAACTCATCACCGATTAGAAGAGAAGGAAGGGAAGCTCATTCCAGCTGGTCCACTCGATGAGCCATTCGTTATTCGACCTACATCTGAAACGATTATAGGAGAAACCTTTGCGAAGTGGGTGCAGTCGTATCGAGATCTTCCTCTGTTGATTAATCAGTGGGCGAACGTCATGCGTTGGGAGATGCGAACGCGACTCTTTCTACGAACCTCAGAATTTTTGTGGCAAGAGGGGCACACGGTGCATGCCTCTGCTGCTGAGGCAATGGAAGAGACGATGAAGATGCTTGAGGTGTATCGCGAGCTCGCTGAGGATGTTATGGCGATGCCTGTGTTTACCGGAGAGAAGAGCGCTGGGGAGCGCTTTCCAGGCGCCGAGAGGACTTTTTGTATCGAGAGTATGATGCAAGATCGAAAGGCGCTTCAGGCGGGTACCTCTCACTACCTTGGGCAGAACTTCTCAAAGGCATCGGGAATAAAGTTCGTTGATGAGAATGGTGAGATTCAGTTTGGCTATACAACCTCATTGGGTTTTTCTACGAGGTTGATTGGAGTACTAATCATGACTCACGGAGATGATGATGGGCTGCGCTTACCTCCAAAGCTAGCGCCACAACAGGTTGTGATACTCCCGGTGATTCCAAAGGAAGAGCAGCGAAATGATGTTCTTTCATACGCAGAGCGTCTTCGAAAAGAGATCTCGGCTGTGCGATTTTCTGAAGAGCCCGTGCGAGTCACTGTAGACCGTAGAGACCTTCGAGGAGGGGAGAAGTCGTGGCAGTGGATAAAAAAGGGTATCCCGATTCGGATTGAGGTAGGGCCACGTGATATCGAGAGTGATAAGGTTGTCTGTTTCCGTCGTGACCAGGGTGTAAAAGAGAAAGAATTTATGAGCCGGGAGGAGTTCGTTTCTCGTCTTCCAGCAATCCTTGAGAGTATTCAGGAGAATCTTTTCTCAGAGGCAAGCGCGTTTCGAGATGCGCATGTGTATACCGGGATTAAAAATCTTGAAGAACTGAAAGAGTTTTTCACGCCGCAGAATAAGGAAAAGCCTGAGATACACGGAGGGTTTGTCCGTGCTCCGTGGTGTGGAGAGTCAGAGACAGAAGAGGTGCTTGCTGGAATGAAGCTCTCTATTCGATGTCTCCCGTTTGATGGCGAAGAGTGTGGTGGAACGTGTGTTGTCACTGGACGCCCCGCAAAACAAGAGGCCATTATTGCAAAGTCGTATTGAGTAGTGGCTACGGAAAATAAATGGAACTACCTTTGAGCAGTGATACCTATGAACAGTGAGCAGTATCCCATTGCGGTGACCACCTTTTACACGTTTTCATCTCTCACTCCTGACGCGTTAGATCATTGGGAACGAGAGATCGTTCAATTTGCAGAAGAGCGAGAGCTATCCGGACTCATTATTTCCGGGTGTGAGGGACTCAACGCGACGGTTGCTGGTTCCGATGACACGATTCATTCCTTGAAGACGTTGATTCGGTCTATTGAGGGATTTGAGAATACAATTTTTAAAGATAGTAGGTCAGAGAGTGCCCCTTTTAAGCGCTTTAAGATTAAGCGTCGTGAGGAAATTGTGACTTTGAAGCGACCTGACTTTGTGCCTGATACCAAGAAAAATAATCACTTATCACCGGAGGAGTGGGAGCGCGTGCTTCGAAGTGAAGAGGATTTCGTCCTCATTGATACCCGAAATAGCTATGAGGTTGAGGTGGGCAAGTTCGAAGGAGCGATAGATCCTGAGATACACATGTTCAGTGAATTCGGAGACTTTATTGATCGGGCGCAAATCCCGAAGGAAAAGAAAGTCTTGATGTACTGCACAGGAGGAATCCGGTGCGAGAAGGCAATCATGGAGATGCAGTCGAGAGGGTATGATGAGGTATATCAACTCGAAGGTGGCATACTCAATTACTTACAGAAGTTTCCGAATTCGAAGTATGAAGGGGAGTGCTTTGTCTTCGACCATCGAGTTGCGGTAAATCAAGAGCTGCTCCCTTCAACGACCTTTAAACTCTGTCCTCACTGTGGAGATCCGGGGAATGTTCGGGTCGTATGCCCTCTGTGTGACTCAGAAACAATAGTGTGCTCTGAGTGTCGATCGCTTGCTCACGGTGAGACCTGCTCAAAGAATTGTGCGCATCATTTTCGGGTGCAGCTTGAAGAGTGAAAGAAGTGCGTTCTTGTGAACCCACTTCCTCTCAGAGTACCTACTGACTTGCTAGCTCGATAATTTCTTAACGACTGACACGTTGCGATCCATTTGCAATAGGGAATGAAACGGTTCTTCCATCTGTCATTCTTGCAACCACATAGACATTATTGGGATATGCTCCTCCTGCTCTATTGAATCGGAAGTGAGCGCGCCCACCGTTGTGGGAATCACCACTGAATCTTCCTTCTTCAATGAGTCCTTCCTCTGTCGGTGGCATCGACTCGTATATCCCTGCTGAAGTGACTCTGCCGGTATATTGAGCAGGTAAGAGGACCACAAGCCTGCCATCACTTTCAGAGTTTGGTTTCCATAGGAATTCCCCTGAGCCGCTACGAGCTGCATGGGCTTGAGCCATGTGGGTTCGGGGTGCAACATTTGATGGAGCGTTGAGGGAGCGACTCTCTACAGAGAGTTCTCCAGTTTTCATACGGTTCAGCACCTCGAGTGCCTTACTGGTCGCGTTTTGCACGCCGCTTTTTGCGACTGTGTCATCTCCGGGCCCACCGCGCCCATCATAGAGAGCATCGAGCCGATGATCGAGCTGTGCGGCACGAAATGAGA
>JBMTVV010000108.1:0-6600 GCA_049451755.1 Bdellovibrionota bacterium | reverse complement strand
AGTCGATTTAACTGATCAACGTCCGAAGACTCACTGACTGAGCCAAATGGAGATTTCTTATAGAGCAAATAATCCGCGGTTATCCCAGCAACGGAGTTAGGATCATCACCACTCCTTCGGATTGATTCAACAAACTGCGTCTTCAAAACCGCCAGTCGCTCTTCATCAAATCGTGGATGCAACAAGACATCTGCAAATAGGGGGAATACTTCTTGAACATCGACAGAGAGCGAATTGAAAGAAAGCTGACCGAATTCTGCCGAATAACCTGAACTTATAGAAGCTGCCAACTCGCGCAAACGGGAGTCGAGGCGTTCTGCAGAAAGTCTTTGAGTGCCACCAAACCGAAGCATTTCGCCCATAGCATCGAGAGCTCGGTATTCTCCCTCCGGCGCATGGAACAACCCTCCGCGTAAAAAGAGCGCACCTGATACAATCGGAAGTTCATCATCTCGCACGAACAAGACCTTCAGCCCATTTGATAACTCCCACTCCTCTGGCTCCGGATATTCAATACGCACCGGCGCAGGGAGCCTCTCCGTAAAGTCTTCATATAAACGCTGATGCGAAGAGCGGAATGAACATGAAGTAAGCGTCACCACATAGAGGGCAATTACCGTAAACATCGCACACCGAGGTAGGACTCTGAAGGTATTCCAAACGGCGTGGCTCATAGTTGGCCTCCCTTTCGCTCAAGAAATCCGATTGTCCTTCCTCGTGGCACAAGAAGCTCCTGAGCAACCTGTCTCACCTCCTCCGGCGTTACTGCGAACATCTGCTCGTACCAATCGAACATCACCCGCCAACTACCAAACTGCTGCTCCAACTCGGCAAGCTGTCTCGCAAGACCCATATTACTTGCAAGACCTACGATGGCATCCTTCATCAATATCCGCTTGATGACCTTCAGCTCGTGAGCGGGGATCTCTTTCTTTAAAAGCTCTTGTAAGCTCTGATCGAATGCTCGCAAAAGAGAATCATTCGAGTGTGGAGCTATTGGCTCCCCATACATAACTACCAAGTTCGGGTACGCCACACTGGGAGCCTCAAAGTATCCGAGACTAGAAGCAAGTTTTCGCTCTAAAACGAGCTCTCGAAATATCGGAGAGACCCGACTCCCCAATGCATATTCAAGAAAGAGAGAGATTGCTACATCCTTTGAGTCTGGATAGACAGGCTTTCTGTAACCAACGAAAAATACCGGTTCAGCATCATACTCCACAGAAAATCGTTTTTCTCCGACCGACTCCGGTTCCGCAGCATCAGGCGATTCTGGCCGAGGACCGGTCCGAAGTCGACCAAAATATCTCTTCACTACCGGTAAGGCGTCTTCTACTGAGAGGTCTCCAACAACGCTTACGACGATATTTGATGCGACGTAATACTCCTCGTGGAGCTCCATCACATCCGATGGTTGTAGGCGACGAATATCCCCCTCATAACCAATGACTGGATTCCGATACGGGTGCCTCTGAAATGCCTGACCAAGCAAGTGCTCATACAATTTCCCGGAGGGGCTATTTTCATATCGCCCACGCCTTTCTTCTAAGACGACATCGCGCTCCTTGTAAAACTGGCGTGCAACTGGGCGCATCAGCCTCTCTGACTCCATCCAACACCAAAACTCAAAAGCGGTAATCGGAAAGCTAGAAAAGTAATTCGTGAGCTCTTTCCCAGTAGTTGCATTCATGCCATGAGAACCCCACTTCCGGTACAGATTAGTAAACTCCTCAATCTTCCAGAGGTCGTTGAGCTCCGCCAATAAATCCAATTTTTTCGACTCCTCCACTGGGGAGAGTTCTTGTCCAAAATCAACTTTTCCATGCAGAGCTTCAAGCTCTTTGAGAAGTGTCTTCTCTCGACTGTAATCAGAGGTTCCAATCTCAGGGGTCCCTTTGAAGGCGAGGTGCTCAAAAAGGTGCGAGGCACCAGTCTTACCAAGAGTCTCGTTAACACCCCCAACTCGAACTGAGACAATTCCAGAAAATACCGGCGCAACATGTCGCTCATAGAACAGGATCTTGAGCCCATTCTCGAGCACAAACTCATGTACACCCCCTTTCAGACGAGCAAGAGAATCGACACTTAACACGCCATCTCTTTCCTCTACTGCTTGGGACTTGGGCGCTTGAGAGCCTGCCTTTGGAACTTGAGGTTCTGCCTGAACCTCAAGACGAGGGGTGAGTGAAAAACAGACAAAGACAAATATGAACGCTATCAGGTGCACGACACTCCTTGGACGAAATTGAGAGAAGAAGTGTCGTCTATCCAAACAGCCTTGCTTGAAGGAAATCTGCATAACAATGGGATTACAATTCGTGAAATAGTAGTCAGTTGAAATAGTCGCATCCCTCAGAAAATCGGACAAGGAGCCTTCTCAAATGAAAAGAAGAATCATATCGGCTCTCAATCACCTCACATGAGTGGGCGAATCAGCAGGACCATTCACCCTGCAGTTCAGAGCCCTTCACGGTATGAACCTGTTTTCAGCTTTCCTTTAAGAGGAATCCTCCTACGCAAGCGGTATCTCAATTTTTGCTATAGTACCGCCACCCTCTCTTTCGTTCAGCAAGAAACGTCCACCAAAAATATCAACATAGCGGACCACGAGTGCAAGACCGAGCCCTCCCCCTTGCTGTTCGAGGGTTTCCCTGTCTATCTGCCCAAAAATCTCTACAGCCTTCTTTACTTGATTGGATGACACCCCTATGCCTCTATCTTTCACTGCAAGGAGTAGCTCCTGCTCTCCCTTCTCCAACGAAACTTCAATGTCGCCACTCTCTCCTGAAAACTTAGCTGCATTTTCCAATACTCGAAGGAGCACCTCTTGAAACTGTGGCCTGTATAGTCGTGCCTTCTCTTCGGAAGCTCCAAGTTCAATAATTAATCGAGTCCTATCCCTAAATATTTTGTTATCTGTGGCTTCTAACACCTCGCTCACCAACTCCGAAACGACAACAATTTGCGCCCTTGAGTCATATAATCGCTTTGCAATTCCTGCCTCCGCTTGCTGGATGAGCATGAAATCATTCACAAGACGCTCAAGCCTCTGACCGCCCCTCTGAATAGCTTCTAGAAGCGACTTCGTCCGATCTTCAGAAAGTGAATCTCCTCGCTCTAAGAGCAACTCAGCACCTGTGTTGATAGCAACAAGCGGCGTTCGAAACTCATGAGAGAGAGTATGTATCACTCGCTTCTGGAACTTGTCTTGCAACTGCATCTGCCGCAGTTGCCACTCTTTTGAACGGATCGCCTGCCCTCGAACAAGCTCCAAGAGATACTCCGGATCAAAAGGCTTCCTCACATACAGGTCGACCCCATGAATCAAATCTTTCGAGACCTCTTCACTGTCTGACAAGCCTGATAGGATAACAAATGGAATGTGTGAGATGGCTGGGATAGCTCTGACTTCTTTTAAGAACTCTATACCACCCTGACGTGGCAGCATGAAATCGCACACGATAACATCGCACCCTTGCCTCTGAAGCAGCTCTTTTGCAGCAATACCACTGTCAGCACAATGCACGTGAAAACCATTCGTACAGAATAGCGTACGGAGAACACCGAGAATCGTTGCGTCCCCATCCACCAGAATCACTGATGGCAGATTCGCTTCTTCGTTTAACGCACTCATGAAAACCACACAACAAGATCACACACACAGAGAAGAACTCTAACTCTAAAGGTCGGTGCATTTTTGTAAGGACTTAAAGTCTATTTTTATAACCACCTAGTATCACATGAGTAGTTTTCGTAGATCATTGTGACTATCCCCGTGAAAAAATGGACAAAATAGCCCGAACTCGATACTGTCTCAGACGGAATTTTTCGGAGCATTGAACTCATGGATAACGTATCAACTATCGCCCTGTTTCCAGGTCAAGGGGCGCAATCGGTAGGAATGGGGAAGAGCTTTTTTGATTCTCTTCCGACTGCTCAGGAGCGATTTCAGGAGGCTGATGATACTCTTTCTCTAAAGCTCTCACAGATCTGCTTTGAAGGTCCTATGGAGAGACTCACCCAAACCGAGATCACTCAACCAGCCCTTCTCACCGTCAGCGTTATCGCCTTTGAGGCATGGAGAGCACAAAATCCGGACACTCATATCCGTGTTGGTGCTGGTCATAGTCTTGGTGAATACTCCGCCCTCGTAGCGAGTGGTGCTCTTGCTTTTCGCGATGCGGTCATGCTCGTTCATAACAGAGGGAAATTCATGCAAGGTGCCGTCAAAGAGGGTGAAGGAAGCATGATTGCCGTACTCGGGAAGGAGCTCAGCGAGATTGAAGCTGCTATCACCGATTGTGGAGAGACCACGGTTCAAATAGCGAATATCAATGCGCCTGGGCAGGTGGTACTTGCAGGAAGAGCGGATGATGTAAAAATCTTCTGCGAGCAACATTCGGGATGGAAGATTCGAGAACTGCAGGTGAGTGCCCCCTTCCATTGCTCACTCATGAAACCAGCTGAGGAGCAACTTGCACCACTTCTTGAAGAAGTGGCTATTCAGACTCCTCACTTTCCAATCGTACAAAACGTAACAGCGACACTCACTGACGATCCTGCGACGATTCGTAAGAATCTCGTCAGCCAGGTGTGTGGTTCGGTACGGTGGGTGGAGTGTATTGAAACAGCCGTTCGAGAGTGTCACGTCACCGAAGCAATTGAATTCGGAAGTGGTAAGGTACTCAGTGGGCTTATGAAGCGTATCAATAAGTCGCTCGCCACTGGCAACGTCTGCGAGTTCGAAGACGTCGTTTCACAGCCGAATGAATAATAGATTCCGTAGTTGCAAAACCTCTGAACAAGAAGCGCAATAAATTATATGATAAACGCAACGAATAAGAACTTCACTGCTACGATGCAAGAGAAAAATCCGCTTCTCTCACAGATCGGCAACACCCCACTCGTTCAACTGGATCTTCCAACAGAAGCGACGGTGTACGCAAAGCTTGAATTTCTAAACCCCGGCGGGAGCATTAAGGATCGAGCCGCTCTTTACATGGTTCAGGATGCTGAGGAACGAGGACTCCTCAAACCAGGAGGCACTATCGTAGAAGGCTCCTCGGGGAATCAAGGTATTGCCCTCGCGATGATTGGAGCCGTGAAAGGATATCGGGTCATTATTGTTGTTCCCAAACATACGAGTACTGAGAAAAAAGCTGCCTTACGGGCATACGGAGCAGAACTACACGTCGCCCCGGATGCATCGAGCCACGATGATCCTGACTCATACAGCAAAAGAGCACAAACACTCGCTGAAGAGATCCCTGGTGCATTCATGCCGAATCAATACTACAACGTGAAAAACGCTGAGGCTCACTACCGCTCCACTGGACCTGAAATCTGGGCACAAACAGATGGCACTATCACCCACTTCTTTTGCGGAATGGGAAGCTGTGGAACGATTTCAGGAACGAGTAAGTTTTTAAAAGAGCAGAATCATAACATTCACATTACGGGAGCAGACTCCGCACACTCACTTCTTTCTGCAAAGACCCCGAGAGCATACGCAGTAGAGGGGATCGGGGTGGATGTTATATCGGATGTACTACAACGAGATCTCGTTGATACAATCGTCCCTGTCTACGACGAACAAGCGTTTCAAACAGCTCGCGACTACGCCCGCAAAGGATATCTCGTTGGCCCTAGTAGTGGCGCTGTCTTGCACGCACTTACAACTCAGCTCCACCACCTCAAACGGGGAGATACTGCCGTGTGCATACTCGCTGATTCGGGGCGAGCATACCTCAGCAAGCTCTTCTCAGTTCAAATGAGTGCGGCAGATCTCGAGGCGTATCGAGAGGAGGATACTCGTGAGCAGCAGCCTGCTCGATAGACCCCATTTCGGCATGGAACGGAATTTTTGAGTCGGCTCTCTCATAAAGAGAAATCAAACAGGGAGATAAGAGACATGCATGCCAAACCTACAGAGTCTAATGGGCTCTGACTCGGGTCATTTACTACTATATCATGCCCTCCCGAGCCTCAAGTTACCTCCTCAAAAATGAGCATCTCAGTAAATATTTTTATTTGCGAACGCAACAATGTGTCCTTCACGGACGAATATTCATTAGAGCGAATGACAAGACCATCACCGAGTGACGCTCAAATAGAATACGTCAAAGAGTGGAGTACTGAATGAATGTAAATAATGTTACCAGAGAGTCTCTCTTCTTATCTCAAACTTCCCCAATGTCGCAGACTTCTTCTACGGCAGGTCGAGCAGGAGAGCAACAGGCACAAGAAACAAGCAGGTCAGACCCCTTTGGAATTGGCTCAACAGGAGAGATCGATGAGGAGTCTTTTCAAAATGCTCTTGTGAGCCACCTCCTCAAAGAGCGTAACAGTAAGGCAGCTGAGGCGTATGATCTTCGTTTTGCCCAGGCTCAGAAAGAGGGTCATTCAGCAGAAGACAGCGTAAAGATCGCTCTCTCTTCAATTGTCGAAGGTGGACTCATCGCAAGAGAGACTGCTGAACTGATCAATGGGATCTCATTTCGTGCCGCACAGCTCGATCATCGGCTCGATGCTCTCTATGATGGACGGGGTGGGCCCGGAGATGACACAGTCGCAAAAAGCGGCGTGCAAAACGCGACCAGT
>JBMTVV010000107.1:0-6611 GCA_049451755.1 Bdellovibrionota bacterium | reverse complement strand
CAAGGTGAGAGAGAACCTGAAAAAGTCAAAGGAGCCACACACACAGCCATCTCAAAAAAGCTCTGCTGCTGCCGAAAGCACACGGCAATTTCCAAACGCTTCTCGGTGGATCGTTATGGAGGATGGCACACCAGTGCACGCTGAAGCAGACCTAGCAAGCCCAAGAACTGGCATCATTTCTGCTGGTACCGAGCTCCACGTAGAATTCGTACTTCGTAGATGGTTATTTATCAGAGCCCCTTACGAGGGCTACGTACGGAGCTCCTCCGCCGTTCCTACCAGATAGAAAAATCGTGATTCTTTCACGCCTCTGACACTCAAGGATTAGAAAATCACGCCGTTATTCTAACCAAAGAGAACTTCTCTTTACCAATTGGAAGTAACGAACGCCCTTCAAGGAAGTGACTTAGGAACTATAGAAGAGCGTGCTTGGAAGCGATAGGAAGTAATGGAAACTTCACACGACAAACTGAATAGATCTACCCTCCAGAGCCAGATGAATGCTGATTCATATCAGCAGAATGGCCCTCCAGATGAACAGTTTCGGGATACTGTGAACCGTGAATTTGAGCGCGATTCGCAATGGAACGAACTCATCAGCACCCTCTCTCATATATCGGAAGCCACAGAGGATATCGATCATCTTCTTCACAGTCTTCACACACTGGCCAGACTCTCTGCGGATGCGTCGCGGAATTCAGAGAACGCCAAACCAGAACGCAAAAAACAGTTTGAAGAGGAGGCTCGGCGCCTACTCGACTCAATCGATGAGAAAAGTTCTCTTTCGACCCGCGAGGGACTCCGACCCTTGATGGGAGACCCTGTTGAGTTTTGCCTCGACGCTGCGAATGAAGAGCGTATACGTCTTTCATTGCCAGAGACATCTCGTGAACAGCTGGGACTCAAACGTCTCAATATCTGCCCAAATGAGGGAGAAGAACCACCTTTTCGAAGTATTGAGAATGCACACGCTCGCATTCAGACACTACGCTCACAGTTAGAAGAGACTCGTTCATATGCGAGAGAAGCGATGCTTCGTCTTGAGATCTCATCTGAAAATCACCGAGCTTCAGGGTCAGATATTCGAGACTTGGAGGCCGCAATCGAACTTGCTGGAGATCTGCAGTACACAATTGAAGCGAAACGGGGGAGAGCGCTGTCAGCCAGCCTACTCGACCTCAGTTGTTTATCGCTCCTGAACGAGGATGAGCAGTAGCGAGAGTTCGTGTCATACGAACGTACACCTCGAACCGCTCGCGTTTAGAGAGGGTTTAATAGACTTGATAAGGGCTCATCACGATCGAGAGTGAGCAAGCTTTTCAACGGCGGCTCGGTTGGCATTGGGCATATCGAAAGCAGAGAGGCTACTCTTAGCCACCCACTTCAACGTTTTGTGCTCAATTCGTCTCAGACGTCCAGAGAGGATTTGGCACCGACAAAAATAAATTCTCCACTCAAAGGCATCATCTGAGTATTGCTCCACGTGAAAAGCAGGTCGCACAGAGACCTCAATACCGAGCTCTTCCCGAAGCTCTCGCTTTAGTGTCTCTCGCACAGACTCTCCTGACTCACATTTTCCTCCAGGAAACTCCCAACCACCGCCCTTACTGCTATGTCGTTCGGCGAGGAGGTACTCTCCTCCTCGTCGGATACACCCAACGGCCACATTGATTCGAGCGCGCTTCTTCCTTCCGGTCTTCTTTTTTGTCGTCTTTCTCTCTCCCTCTTCTCTCGCTGACGTATCGATGTTTTGACGGTAGTGGCATGAGGAAGCGAAGGGGCACTCCCCACAACGAGGACTCTGAGCCTTACAAACGAGCGCGCCTAAGTCCATGAGCGCGTAATTGAGGGTCCGACTACTCCGAGGGCGGAGTTGGAATAAGGCCTCGGCACGGTGGGCAACCTGTGTTGCTGGACACCCAAAGACTCGCTGAATAATCCGGGAGAGATTCGTATCAATTGCCGGCTCCTGTTTACGAAATGCAAAGCTGCGGATGGCGCTCGCTGTGTACGCTCCGATTCCAGGAAGTAATCGTAATTCCTTTGTTGACTGTGGCAACTTCCCATCAAAGTCTCGGACAAGAATCTTTGCCGTCTTCATCAGGTTCTTTGCGCGGTGGTAGTATCCAAGCCCTCTCCACATGCGTAAGACTGAAGGCCATCTGGCTGAAGCGAGGTGCTCAACGGAGGGGAAACGTTCCAAAAACTTCACATAGTAGTCAATGCCACGAGAGACCTGCGTCTGTTGTAAAATAACCTCGGAAATCCAAATTTCATACGGATCTCTTGTGTGCCTCCACGGGAGATCTCGACCGAACTTCTTAAACCACCGCAAAAGCTCAGTAATGAGCTGGGTATTTTTTTCTCGCTCCCGCTTGTTCATAGAGGGGCTTTTCTATCGGTGAGCAGCGATAAACTGAAGATGGTTTCCGGCAGCACTCCCACCATTAAAATTTGTGAACTGAGACGTATCGATTCCCGGCCCAGCAAGAAGACACTCAGAGGGACCCCCAGTGGAAAGGACACCAGCAATTCTTAGCTCGCCATTCTGTTCCAGCCAGATTGGGCTACCGGAATCACCAACGCACGTTGTTCCCTCATCCACATCACCGAAGGTGTAGTAGGTTTCGATACGGATTGCATCTACATCGTCAATCGTATTCACAGTGGCACGAAGATCTCCCACTCCTGTCTCACTATCACCGTAACCAGCCATGTACACGAACGCACCTACAGACGGCGTTCCGACGTATAACTTGCCGAGATTAATACCTGAGAACCCTCCCTGAAGCTTGATAATTGCTGAGTCCCCTACATTCGAATTTCCCCCTCCCCACGATGGATTCCGCACGAACGACGCCGCAGACCGAGATGCCCCCGTCGATAAACGAGCGGAGACTCCACTTGCTGAAGAAACTCCACTAAGACAGTGTGCCGCGGTAAGAACCGTATCTTCCTCTATTAAGACACCAGAACAAAGCCCCCCGGGCACGAGCACTGCTACCACCGGAGACTCCGTAGCTTCCGTACACAGAGAGCCATTTGCTATTCGCGTGTAGATGAGGTTCGAGACACCTCCAGAGGACGTGAGCCCAGAAGGAGTAAGCCCAGAAGGAGTAAGCCCAGAAGGAGTAAGCCCAGAAGGAGTAAGCTCTGTGATGCCGCGACAGGCCTCACTCGCGAAACCGCCATTACTCGAGCCACAGAAACCATCACATGCAGCACACTCCGTTCGCCATGCTCTTCTCGCATCACGTTTCCGCTGCCGCTGCTCTTCGATCTTCCCCACGGGATAGCCGTTTTCAATCGCGTTCTGTATGCGCCACAACGCACGACGTCGAATTCGACTCGCTATTCGCTTACATTTTGTGAGACTTACCGCCGTATTTCTCTTGATCTGGATTATCTGAGCATCACAAGAAACTTCATCCGTCTCAATCTGACAACTTAATTCAGAAATTGAAAAACTCGGCGTTTGACACAGGACTGTAGAGGCAAAGGTTGTCAGTAGCAGAAGTAAAGCAAGCAGGGAGACCCCGGAAATAGGCAACATCCTTCCAAATAAAGGCTTTCTCACAATATACCGCTCCATTGAATACCGCTCACTCGAGACTAGCTCGTAGAAACGCCGCGTTTCCCGTAGGTCTCGCAAGGACAGCTCCTTCCCGTTAGCACAAGTATATCCTTGTCCCACCTCTAAAATCGAGTGCTAAAGGGAATAAGACTCAATTATACGCGAATTCATGAGAGGATCATTTGAACGGAGACTCTCACTGCGCTACCCTACTTTATGAAGACATTAAGTGAGTTATCATGTTTGACACCCTTTCTACAAAACTAGAGTCAGCCTTCAAGAAAATCCGTGGTCGCGGTTCTCTATCAGCAAGTGACATCGAGGCAACAATGAAAGAGGTGCGGATGGCACTTCTCGAGGCAGACGTAAACTTCAAAGTTGCCAAAGATTTCTGTGATCGTGTTGCAACACAAGCTGTTGGAGAGGAGATTCTCAAGAGCCTCACTCCCGATCAAATGATCATCAAACTTGTCCAGAGCGAACTCACTGAAACGATGGGAGCAGAAGCTTCTGAAGTTGATACCCATGTAGCTCCTCCTCTTATCATAATGCTGGTAGGGCTACAGGGATCAGGGAAAACGACAACAGCCGGCAAACTTGCACGCTTCCTCCGAGATGAGAGAAAGCGAAATCCCCTCCTCGTCCCAGCAGACGTGTATCGGAAGGCCGCGATTGATCAGCTGCAAACAGTGGGCAGGCAGCTCAACGTCGAGGTCTTCTCGACTACGACGGAAGAAGACCCCGTCGACATCGCGAAACGAGCAGAGGCGCACGCAAAGAACTCCGGCTTTGATACTATTATTATCGATACAGCAGGACGTCTTCAAATTGACTCAGATCTTATGAGTGAGCTGCAAGAGATGAGTGAGGCTATTGAACCTCATGAGATCCTACTTGTTGCTGACGCCATGACGGGACAAGAAGCGGTCAATGTTGCTCAAGGATTCGACGAAGCGCTCGATCTCGATGGGCTCATTCTCACAAAACTTGATGGAGATGCCCGAGGCGGAGCAGCGCTCTCAATGAAAGCCGTTACTGGAAAACCGATTAAATTTATCGGGGTGGGAGAGAAGTCGGAAGCTCTGGAAGTCTTTCATCCAGACCGCATGGCATCACGCATTCTCGGCATGGGTGATGTGTTGAGTCTGATTGAGAAGGCATCGAAGGAAGTAGAAGTAGAAGAAGCGATGAAGCTTCAGAAGAAAATGGCGAAGAACGAATTTACGTTCGAAGATTTTCTTCAGCAACTCAAGATGATGAAACGGCTAGGTAGTGTTTCTGGACTCCTTGGGATGATACCTGGGATGGGAAAACTCGCAAAACAGGTCGATCCGGAAGCAGCTGAAAAAGAGATGAAAAAGACTGAGGCGATCATTCTCTCGATGACCCTTGGAGAACGTCGTAATCCGAAGATTATCAATGGGAGTCGCAGGAAGCGGATCGCACACGGCTCTGGAGTTCGAGTGCAAGATGTCAATCAACTCCTCAAGCAATTCGCTCAGATGCGAAAGATGATGAAGTCATTTTCAAAGATGGGGCTCGGCGGCATGATGGGCGGTGGAATGAAGGGTGGTGGTATGCCAAACATCGGCAACATCTTAAAGAATATTCGCTAAGAGAGCTTTGGCTCTCAAAGTGGACATCCTCTTTATGTGCCCTTGGCAAAATCCACTCCTCTCTGCCAACTGCAGAGTCAAGATCTTATGCGCCCTTTAGTGGAGCTCTCTTAAGAACCAGCTACGACACGTGCGATCCTCTCTGCTATTGCAGAGACGTTCCCCCGCTTCACGGCAGCAACATTAATTCTTCCGCTCGCCATCATGTAGAGTTGCTCTTCGTGTTCGAGCCGAGCAACCTGATCTTTCGTCAGAGGAAGCATCGCAAACATTCCTTTCCTTGCAAGAATTCCGCCATCGGGGACACCATACTCCGCTAAGGCCGCGGCAAGAAGCTCTCTCCCTGTCGCCATTTGCGCAGCGATACCAGCGAGCTCTTCCATCCACTGAGCTCGCAAACTCGGATCAGAGAGCACCTCTGTTACTGCTCGGCTTACGAGTGCTGGTGGATTCGAGATAGATGACCGAGTAATCGACTCAAGAATCCCACCAACTTTTGCCTGCTCACGAGTACCTTCCGGAAAAACGACTAGACAAGCACCAACTCGTTCTTCGTAGAGAGATGCGATCTTGGAAAATGAGAATGCGACCAGTGTAGGAACTCCCACTTCAACAAAGTGTCTTACTGAATAGAGGTCCTCTTCAAATCCATCCCCAAACCCGGCGTATGCCACATCAAATACAGCAATGGATTCTCTTTCCTTTAAAATGAGAGCAAGCTCTTGCCACTGTTCGTGAGAGAGATCGGCTCCGCTTGGATTATGGCAACAACCGTGAAAACTAACGGCAACACCTTTCTCAAGTGCAGAGAAGATCGTTTTCATCTCATTGAATTGAATTTCACCAGAGAGTGAATCGAAGTACGGATACATCTCCGTAGAAACACCAGCAAAGGGAAATATCTTTTTATGATTGCCCCATGTCGGATTACTGAGCAAAATTTTCTTCACGCCTAATGCATGGAGGAAACATCCCTGTGTATAGTTAGCACCCGTTCCTCCAATCGCCTGACAAGACTCTACCGTTCCGCTCTTACGAGCCTTTTCAGCGAGTTCCTCACCAAGAATGAGCTCTTCTATTTTTCGTCGAAATGGAACTCCACCAAGAATTGGTTGATATCCGCCGGTAGGAGCATCGTTACACCGCTGCGACAACTGATTCTGAAGGGCACTCCGGATACTTCCTAACATCGGTGTCTTACCATTCTCATCGGCAAACTTCCCGATGCCGAGGTTAATAGGCTGAACCGAGAGTGCTCCGCTCTGAAACTCCTTGAACGCGGATTGATAGCGCGCTGTGAGTGCAAAAATCACATCTTCTTCGGGTTGCGGAAGGGCTACTAGCTGCTGCTCTATTATTCCGGTCATTTTCTACTCCATCTTCTCTACGTTGGGCCCAACGTAGAGAAGATGGAGTAGAAA
>JBMTVV010000106.1:0-6655 GCA_049451755.1 Bdellovibrionota bacterium | reverse complement strand
CAAAAATTCACCAACGAGTGGGTGATCCTCAACAAGAAGAATTTTGTGACGTAGACAGGTAACCAAGATGTTTCCCCCTCAAGAGCAAGACGAAATCGTGTTCCCTACTGTGCTGAGTATTAGTGGTGCATAGCCATTAGGTCAAACTATTTATTTGTAGATTTGGGGTCTTTGGGCAAAATCGCTGATCAATATCATAATAATTGGTGTGGTTTGGGGCAGGATAACGTTTCTTCACCGAGACAGCAGCATGAATTTTAATCACCTATATCATCTTCATATTATTGCAGAAGAGGGATCGCTTGCCGGGGCAGGTCATCGGTTAAGCCTGAGTTCCTCTACTCTGAGTGAGCAATTAAAAAAAATAGAAGACTTCTTCGGGATGCCCCTCTCCGAACGCACAAGTCAGGGGCTGCATCTCACAGATCAGGGGAGAATCCTACACTCGTTTACACGAGAGATGTTTCGAGTACACGGACGTATCGTCTCATTTTTTCAACTTCCAGTTCATACTGGTCTGATCGCGCCTATTGAGATCGGAATTTGTGAAGGGATCGGTGAGATGTTGCCAGCATCGCTCTATCAGTATTTATTTTCAGGGAGAGAATACATTAGTATCCACACGGATTCGAAAGAGTCTTTGTTACAGAAGATACGCCAACATTTACTCGATCTTGTATTTGATTTTTGCACGGAGGATGAGCGGTCCAGTTCAGAGCTTCATACGCAGGGTATTTCGCCTGTTTGTTTGGGTATTTTTTGTCATCCAGCGCAAGAGAAGATGGTAGATGGGAAGGTCAAGAAGGGGGTACGAATACCCTTGCTACTTCAAAGGCGTATGATGTCTTTTGCAGATATATTTCTCCGAGAGCTCAGTAGTCGGAAGGTATCGATTGATACTATCAATTCCTTCGAGACCAGTGTCGAGATACAAGAGGTTTTATCAGTAACGGAAGCTATAGCACTACTTCCGGTTCGTTCCATACTTCGGTGTGAGACGAGACAGAATTTACTGCCTCTTGACTATCCAGATATTACTATCGGTGAGATTCGTCTTCTGAGTGCTCGGTCTGAATCATCTTCATTTATTCGGGAGATTCGTGCTATTTCCTGAGGGATTTCAGTGGGAACAAATGGGAGGCGCATGTATGTATCAACCTATGCGGAGACGAAGCGGTGTCGGACTTGTCTCAGATAGTCTAGCCCTGAATGAACCCTTCCCATCAACGAATCGCCATGGAAGGTGAGGGTGCATAGCTCATGGGTTTCAGTGGACAGTTCTCGCTTATAGCGTTGTTCTCCCGAGAGGAAGTCATAGAATACGACTCCTCGTTTGTTGAGCTCTATCATAAGCAAAAGGTGAGCTAGGATTCCTGGAGTCTTTACCTCTGTTTGCGCGTCTTTGTCGAATCCTGACTGATAGAACTCAAAGTTCCTTTCACATTGAAACCCATAAATCCCGTAGAGAAGTTTTTTCTGTTCATAGAGTCCAGCTACCATTGGGGCAGGATTATGACCGAGAAGGTCTACGAGATTTTCATGAAATTTCACCTTGCTACTGCTGTGAAAGGCACCAGGTTGTCCACGTTGTTGCCAGTCTTTTTGGTGGATCTTCATAATCGACTGAAGTAGACGCTTTCGCTCATGCATACTGCAGGGAATGGAGAGTTCCAGCTCGAGTCGTTCTGCTTGTCGAAGCAGTCTACGATAACGAGAACGCCGAGAGGCTGTTAATCGAGAGAGGTAGCTATCAAACCCATTCGTAAGGTTAGCGATATGAGTATGTTCAGAGTGGGTCCGATGAACTGGTAGCCGGTGCGGAAGTATATCTAATCCCATGAAATTTCTATTCATTCGTTGAAGGGTCATGCTCGGTATGTTTGGTGAGAAGAGGTTGAAGAGGGCTTCGGTAAGTTGAGCAGGGGCATTTGCCGTATGAGCTGGATCTGTGAGTATTCCTAAATGCTCTGGGTAGAAGTCGTATTCTGGTCGAGGATGGCTGCCAAGAAAATGTATCTGATGACCACCTGTAGGAGAGTGAAGTTCATACAGGGGAAGAATCCCAACGAGTACATCGTTATCCCATCCGCTTAAGAGTAACAGAGAAGAGCGCTTCTCAGTGCTCTTAAGAAGCTGCCACCAGCAATAACTCCATTCCCATGAGAGGAAGATAGTTTGATTTACACTACGAACAAAGAGGTCCCTCCAGGAGCGTTCTAGAGTTTGAAATGCCTCGATAGACCTATGCACCTCTATTCTTATATTCACCTCATTAATTCCTTCTTCATCAGATGAGACAAACCGATATGGAATTGCCTTCAATCTGGATAGCGTGAAAGCTCTTCTCTGGTATTCCGTTAGACTGCAGTTCTGGATCCGCGTTGGAAATGAGTAGTATTGAGAGAATACGGCCCATATCCAATGTGGTACATCAGGAACTGAGCACCCTCATGTATTCCCATAGTGAAACAGAGTATCGATTCCATGCACTATTCGTTATTGGAATGATTTTAGATGCAGTCATCTCGTTTCATAAAGATATGCCTCATGGTTGCTGGTTTGAGTGCTGGTCTGTATCTCTCAGAATTATTTCTTCTGCTGACGAGCTCTTATTTTCGACTACACTGCCTGCCCCTTCGATGTGATACACGGAGTATTGCCGCAGTAGTTTACGATGAGCGCCGTGCCGGAAATAAGAGCTATCCAGCAGTCCATCCCCGACACCTAATGATGGACGAAAATTTGGAAGTTTTGCATAGAGCATTACTGCCTCTAGGGGGAATCTCAAATGTCAGTACTATTCTCTGTAACGAAAGGGGGAGTCCGGTTCGCTATCGAAGCGGAAGATATGGGTTCCGCAATTCAGAGCAGGTAGACATTGAGGCAAAAGGTATCGTTTTATTGGGAGATTCTTTTACTCAGGGCTTTTGTGTCGATGATGTGCACCACTTCTCTACGGCCATAAGGGAGAAGGGATATTCCCCCTGGAATTTCGGGAGTAGTGGGAATGGCCCACTCGCCGAATATGCGAGTTTTCGGGAGTATGCAGTATCGCTGGAGCCGAAGTATATATTTTGGTTCTTTTATGAGGGAAATGACTTTGAGGATTTTGACCGTGAGTTGCATCATCCGTTACTGAGACAATATTTGACAGATCGCAACTTCAATCAAGATTTACGGAATAAACAGGAGTGGATCGACCGAATCTTAACAGAATACGTAGATGAGAGATTGAGGGAGTATCAAGCTAGCTTCCTAGCTCAACGTTTGCCCACACGTCGTGATGCGAGGCGTTCACTATATGAGTGGAGTAGGCTCTATAATCTTCGGGTGCGCCTCGGTCTCGCTAATAAAGGTAAGAAGTGGCAACTAGAGCGCCCATTATCGCAAGAGACCCTTTCAGACCTCACATTTTCTCTGCTCCAGATATTGAAAGATGTGAATACCTCGGCTACCACGTGGGGTGGAAAGCTTATCTTCGTCTATCTGCCAGCTTGGCAACGATATTCCGATGGGCAGATAGACCGCCATCATCCTCAGTACCAATCGCTACGGAAAGGAGTACAGGAACTTGGAGTACCACTCTTAGACATGGCGCAAATTTTTGCTGCGCAAGAGGACCCACTAGCCTTATTCCCGGCACGGATGAATCTCCATTATAACGAGGACGGATATCATCTTATCAACAATGAACTCCGACTGTTTCTAGCAGATGGTGATAAACCTCATGCGCTTTCTTTAACACCTACGTTATAGAGGTTCTCCCATGACGTCTTGGGATCTATCAACGGAGATGCGCGTTATGCAGATTATGAGTATGTGTGATCGGGAGCAGGTAAAGAGAGCGAGCTGGAGTTCGAATATCCAATATGGATGGATAGCTCTCTTACTTATCATCGCTTGCGGTAGTAGTCCAAATGTATCATATGGACAACAAGGAGAGTCTCGACAAGTAGATATTCTCTTTCTTTTTGATGATACCGTGAGTTTCGAGCCGTTCATTGAGGCTTTCTCAGGTCTCGCGCAGACACTGATCGAAGAGTTAGAGTCAAGTATGCCAGAGGCTGATTTTGGATTTGGAATCGCTCGATTTGAGGACTATGGAGGACCTGGGTGGTCGTTTTGTAGTGGGCCAAGAACGTGCCTGGAAGATCGAAGTTATCGAATAAATGGGAGGCCCTTTATCTTAAATCAAGCGATAGTTACACGCGAGGCGGCAGGGGGTGCTGTGCAGCGGAATCAGTTGTTGAGTGACGCCCTGAGCCGTACGGCGCCAGGCTTCGGAGGAGACGATCCAGAGAGTGCATTGGCAGATGCGCTGTATCAGGCCGCCACCGGAAACGGCTTTGATGGAGATGGGGATGGAATACTCACTGGCTTTTCGGGTACGCAGCGAGCCGGTGAGCTCGATACCCAGATGAATCCAGATGAGAGTGGAGATGTGCCTCCATTTTCTACGCTGAGTGAGTCGCATCTACGAGCTGGTTCTCAAGGTGGAGTTGGATTTCGCTCCGATGCCGTAAAGCTTATCGTTCTCGCTACTGATATCTGCTCTGTGGTCGCCATTCCTGCTGGTGCAGACATACCTGAGTATATTGTGGGACTCTACAGCAATGAATTATTGAGTGATTTTCGTTGTAGTACGGCTTCGTTTGGAGAGCATCGAGTGGGATATGTCTCTGATGGCTACTCTGAGTCGATGAGTACTATTGAGCAGAGTGTTGTACCGAGAGGAAGTGCTGATATTCAGCTTACGATTAATGCGCTAAATGCTAGTGACATCCGAGTTATTGGAATGGGTCCTAGCGTACGCCCAATGTCGCAGGGCTCCGGAGCTTCCTTTGAACCTTCACATTTTCTCTCTGCCTTAGCAAGAATAACTGGAGCAGTAGATTCGCTGGGTACACCACTGGTATTCGATATTGCCGACGGCCCAAATAACGTCCGGGAAAAGCTCATTGAAAGCGTTCTGTTAGCAACAGCCTCTGAGAATCCAGGATGTCAACAAGTCCAACTTGAGAGCCAATATACATCTCTTGAGCTATTACTACGTCGTCAGCAAAGAAACCTGAATAGAGTCCTTCGTTTATTGCGTAGGGAGCAGATTGTCAGTGCCTCTACAGAGCAAAGAGCGAAGAGGAGGGGAGACAATATGCTTCAAAAGGGACTTGCGGTAGTTAAACTGCTACCGACGGCCCCCTTTATCTGCGCTAGCCTCGCTTGTCCAGCCATAAGTCAATTAGAGCATGTACTTCAGCTGAGAGACACTGCCCGCTTTTTTAAAAGACGTGTAAATCGCCTATCTCGTTCCTCAGGTCAAATGCTTCCTATGGAAACAAGCGCGAGGATGGCGCGAAAGCGAAAACGAGCAAGAGTGCTCAATCAGAAGATTGATGAACTCATTGAGCTTTTACCGGTAACTACAAATGCATGTGAGGCTGCTTCATGAGCTTGTTACGGCCTCGTGTACTCATTCTCATTGATACTGCACGAATCGGAGGTCCAGGGAAGGGGATCTTACAGCTTCTCGAGTGGTCCCATAGTGAGGAAAGCTTTTTGCGTGTTGCGACCTTTCAGAGCAGGCGCCATCGTAGCAGCGAGTTTATTGAAGAACTCCAGAAAAATGGCCACACTCCACTTATCTTGCAAGAGAGGGGAAGATACGATCTATCTCCGCTACGCACATTAAGTCGTGAGCTGTTACAGGGGAAGTACGATATAGTGCAGTCTCATGGCTATAAAGCTCATCTCTATGCTCAGCTCATTACAAGAATGATTGCCATAAAATGGATTGCTGTACTTAATGGTTGGACGGCTGAAAACTGGCGTGTGCGGGTCTACCACGCCCTTGATCGTCTTAATATCCGCCGAGCGAGTACTATAGTGGCTGTTTCTGAGGAACTGCGAACATACGCAAGGAAAGTCGCCAGTGGGGTACCGAGTCGAGTAATCTCAAACGCTGTCGATGTCCACGAGAGGGTGCCCGTTCGAAGGTACCATCAGGGCGGTGTATTTCGACTCGGTGTTTTCGGCCGATTGAGCCCGGAAAAAGGCCATCGTTTTCTCTTCGAGGCGCTCGGAGGTATTCCAGAAGCCTCCCACATCTTTGAAGTTGATATTATTGGTGAAGGAGTAGAGCGCGAACGATTAGAGGAGTTGGCTCGGCAATTGGGTTTGCATCGCTCGATTCGATTTCGCGGTTATCAGAGGAATCTACGGGCGCATTATGAATCTTCAGACCTTATAGTCTTGCCATCACTCCGGGAAGGCTCCCCAAATGTACTCCTAGAGGCGATGTCGCTTGGTATGCCGGTACTCGCCTCGGATATTCCTTCTATTAGAGCGGTGATCAACGAGGGGCATACCGGCTTTCTATTCGCAACGGCTGACAGCAATGCTCTAAGGGCAAAACTACTCGAGATCATGAGTCTCTCTGAGTGTCAGCTCTCTGATATTGGCGAAGCGGCAAGAAGTTATGTCAGAAAGGAATTCAATCCAGAGGTAAGACAACAGCGCTTTGCACAGCTATATCAAGAACTCGCATTTCCGACGTGAGTCATAAGATATCGACCGAGTTCATTAGCAATGAGAACATGTGCCTTATCTGTATAGTGAACGTCATCCTGAAAAAACTCTAGCGTTTTGGGTAGAGTTT
>JBMTVV010000105.1:0-6693 GCA_049451755.1 Bdellovibrionota bacterium | reverse complement strand
TGGTCGGAACGATGGCACAACTTTTTCGGCGTTCTCGGCCTGGCGATCCCTATAGGAATGGAATCTTGTTTCAGGTGGAGGAAGATCAGCAAGAGAAAGGGGTTACTGCTATTGCGGACGGTGTGGTTACTTTTCGTGGCAGGCTTCCTTTTTTTGGCGAGAGTCTGATCGTGGAGCATGGTCCGGATGAGTTTAGTCTCTACGGTCACGTGTCCCAACAAACCGCAGAGCTCTCGCAGCGAATCCGACAAGGAGAGAAGATCGCTGAGCTTGAGTCGGATGGTCGGCTTTATCTAGAGCTCCGCAAGCAGGGACAGTCTGTTGACCCTCAGCCACTATTTCGGTCGGAGCCAAAAAGGGGATAGCCGTTACGCTTTGAGACTGTTGTATTTCTAGGCTGTGGTATTTGTAGGCTGTGGAATTGTTAGCCTGTGGTCGAGGCTCTGGTATTTGTCTTGCGATTTCAGTTTGTCCCAGTGGCGTCTTGGCTGTTAGGATAAGTTGGGAAGACGCTGGGATAGTGGTGGTGATAACCCTAAGAGAGGAAAGATGCGTAAGACATCGAGGACAGAAATAAAGGCAAGTGAGCGGACCATAGCGCAATCGTGCTCTGCCTTAAGTCTATTGGCTATTTTCTTTTTTGTTTTCGGATTATCGGTTACGTACGCAGATGGTAATAAAAAGTCCTACGAGAAAATTTTTGAAGAGCTGAAAGTATTCACGGATGTGCTATCCATTGTTGAGCGAGACTATGTTCGAGAGGTCCAAGGCGATGAGTTGGTGCAAGGAGCGATTAAGGGAATGTTAACGGCCCTAGATCCTCATAGCGGATACCTAGAGCCAGAGTTTTATCAAGACCTGCGAGTTCAAACGAAGGGTGAATTTGGTGGTTTGGGGATTGAGATAACCATACGGGATGGATTGCTGGTTGTAGTGGCTCCAATGGAGGGATCTCCTGCAGAGAAGGCTGGAATTCTTGCGGGTGACAAGATTGTTAAGATTGAAGGAAGCTTTACAAAAGAGTTTTCCCTCGTTGATGCGGTGAAGCGCCTGCGGGGACCGAAGGGAACACCGATTGAGATTTCTGTTCTTCGTGAAGGGTATGATGATCTCATTGATGTCAAAATCGTTCGTGACCGCATTACAGTGAAGAGTGTTAGGCATCGGCTTCTGGAGCCTGGATTCGGCTATGTTCGTGTGAGTCAGTTTGTTGAGTCGACTGCTGATGACTTGCAAGAGTCTTTACGTGAACTGACCAGTGAAAATAATGCGGAAGATCTCCGTGGACTTGTGCTCGACCTCAGGAACAATCCCGGTGGACTCCTTACGCAAGCAGTGCGCGTAACTGATTTGTTCTTAGATGAGGGTGTTATTGTATACACGGATGGACGTGTTGAAGAGCAGAAACAGAAGTTCTTTGCCCAGAAGCGGGGAACACAGGCGCACTATCCGATCATAATCATCGTCAATGAGGGGTCGGCTTCGGCAAGTGAGATTGTTTCAGGCGCTCTGCAGGATCACGGCCGAGCTATAGTTCTCGGAACACAGACATTCGGAAAGGGCTCTGTTCAGACGATAACGCCACTGGCGAATGGTGGAGCGCTGACTCTTACCACGGCGCTGTATTATACAAAGAGTGGACGTTCAATTCAGGCTACTGGGATTACGCCGGATATTATCCACGAGCTTGAGCTCCCGGATCGAGAGGTGGAAGAGTCAGAGGAAGCGCGTTCCAAAAGGCGACCTCTTCGATTCCGTGAGGGGGATCTTCCTGGAGCCATAGAAAATCCGAATGGAGTTCCTGAGGGGACGAATAGCAAATCGAATGAAGATGACCGCGATGAGCCAGTCAGTGCCTCACAGCCGATAATCCGCCCTCAAGACCTCTCAACCGCAGAGCTTCTCGAGCGTGACTCACAGTTACGGCGTTCTCTTGAGTTGCTAAAGACATACGAGCGCTTTCAAACAGCGTAGGCAAACGCCGTTTTTGTAATTTATCGCTGTACTACGCGAGCTCTATGGTTGATACTGTGGGGCAGCGGTTAGCGCTCTCGAATTATGGGAGAGTTTTCTATGGGCTCCAAAGAAGTACAACAAGAATTTTCCTTAGCTATTAAGTCTCCTATAGCTAGTAAGTCCCCTAGTGATATTGTCCAATCTTCCTCCTCTGGAGGTGTCATAGGCAGCTGTATGGTCCAGCGCTTAAGCCGAGAGAAGGGGCTACTGGGCACTTACCAAGGAGTTCGTCATCTCGTTCCAGGTAATTTATCTAAGTTACGAGAGGTGATGAGGCGAGGAAGTGGACGAAAACAGATTGATTCACTCCGTGCTGCAGTCGGTATCTCAGGTAGGTAAAGCGCCCTCCTTGTGTGACTTTCCATTAATTGCTACTCAGTATGAGTTGTTATTGAGTATTCAATGCCATGCATTGCGCTGTCAGCTCATTGCACTGTATTCGCAAGGCTTGTGATTCCTCGCGCTGGCAACAGGTAGCTCAGTTGTTCCGTCGCTGGGTTCAGCTTACCTGTCGCTATAGGTTCCCCCCGATTCCTGCCACCCCAGAAAAGTAATAGGTTCCTGAGTTCTCAGGTCGTGAGAGAGAATTAGAGTTTATTCTCAGTTTTTCTAGTGACTTAGCTGCTATATTGATTTCTTATTGAAACAGTCTTGCCGGTCAGACGTCCGTAAAATCTTTTATGATAGTACGTTTTGCCGACGCTCTTTTTACCTGAGCTGACAATTTTTCTTCAACTTATTGATTCAAATACTGAAATTTCATAACCTTCTGTCTCGGTTTGCTAAGCAGAGTAGTTTTGGTTAGCGATCTGAAAAGTGTGGGATGCGCCGATTCGCATTCAGGCACTGAGTAGAATGAATAGCGGCGTAGAATGAATAGAGGCGCGTAGCTCAGTTGGTTAGAGCGCTTGCTTGACAGGCAAGAGGTCAACAGTTCGACTCTGTTCGCGCCTACCAGTATTGCACTCGTGTGAGTACTGAAGGAATATGCTGCGTTTTGGGATTGGTTCCTGATGAACCAACGGAAACGGTAGAGAATTTTTCGCGGTAACTGCTTCAGTTGAAGAGGATAAGAATATGCCAAAGATGAAAACCAACCGGTCGGTTTATAAGAAATTCCGAGTGTCTGGTAACGGAAAAGTGAAGCGTTCACAGGCGAACCGCAGTCACAATACCGCAAAGAGATCTCAGAAGAGAATGCGACAACTTCGAGGAACGCTTGTCCTTGAACCTGCAGATGCAAAGAGAGTAGTAAGACTCCTTCCATACATGAGGTAGTTACAAAGAATAGAGCTGTCGGCGGAATCGGTGCTGAAGCAATGGTGTGTTCTCTCAGTAGTTCGTACACCTTGTTCGGGGCTTAGGCTGGCTGTAGTAAGAGTTTTTGAAAGTGAGGGAACATGAGAGTAAAGCGTGGGCATGCTGGAAAGCGACGTCATAATAAATTTAAGAAATTAGCGAAAGGATTTAGAGGTCGTCGGAAGAGTTGTATCACCTTCATGAAGACTGCGGTGGAGCATAGCCTCCGAAACGCGTACGTCGGAAGGAAGAGAAGAAAGAGAGACTTTCGTAGGCTGTGGATCGTTCGGATTAACGCAGCAGCTCGGCTTCATGAGCTGAGCTATAGCCAGCTTATGTGCGGACTCAAGGCGGCGAACATTGACCTCAATCGGAAAGCCCTAGCTGAAATAGCGGTGTCAGATCCGAGCACGTTCCAAATTGTCGCAGAAAAAGCCAAGCAAGCGCTTGCTGCCTAACGAAACGGGAATTTTTCTCATTCGCACCGACCATGGGTGTAATAAAAGAATCGTGTGAGCTCTTCTCATTCTGTGGTGGTGCGTCACCCTTGTGTCGAGGTTCGTACTGGTCATGTGGCTCCGAGTGCCCGCCTTCTGAAGTGTGCGCATCCATTGGAGCATTAGAGCAATCAGCCTTTTTAGTAGGCTCGGCTTGGAGTACTGAACAGGTCACAGAGCTCCTCCAAGAGGGAGCCTCACTTGCAACTGTTGTCCTCGTGAAAAAGAAAATCGTGGGCTATGCGTTGTATCGGAGTATTCCTCCAGAGGCAGAGCTTTTACGCATTGCTATAGCGCCGGAAGTGCAGGGGAGTGGATATGGTCGGCTCCTTATTGAAGATGGAATTGCGTTACTGGCAACAAGAGGCGTCTCGGGAATATTCCTCGAAGTGGCCTCAAAAAATCTACCTGCGCTGGCGCTCTATCGTGCTGCTGGATTTATCGAGATTGGAAGGAGAGAGCGGTACTATTCTCTCACGAACGATGATGCCATAGTAATGAAGCGGCATATCTAATCGCCGGTCAAGCTCAAGAAGAGAGAGGGATGAGGAGATGTATAAGCAGCTAGTTCGGCCAGCGCTCTTTCAATTTGATTCTGAGACTATCCATAACTGCTCTGTCTCGGCTTCTCGTATCGCGAGTTTTGCTCCCGTTCGAGCTTTGCTAAGCAAGCTTTGGTCATATGAGGATTCCTTACTACACTGTGACGTTTTTGGCCGTCCATTTCGGAATCCACTTGGATTGGCCGCTGGTTTTGATAAACGAGTTGAGATGGTCCCATTTCTTGCGGCCGTTGGTTTCGGGCATGTGGAGGTCGGTACTATTACCCCAAAACGTCAGAGTGGAAATCCGAGGCCGAGAATATTTCGTTTGACGCAAGATGAAGCGCTCATTAATCGGATGGGATTTCCCTCCGATGGAATTGAGGCCGCAGAGGAGCATTTATCCGCATTGAAGCATAAGCATCTTCCTATTCGTCTTGGAGTAAATATTGGAAAAAATAAATCTACTGAGTTAGAACGAGCGGCTGATGATTATCGAGCGTGCGCTAAGAGGCTATCGTCTGTAGGCGCAGATTGGATAACGGTGAATATCTCTTCCCCGAATACTCCAGGCTTGCGTAGCTTACAAACGAAAGAGGGGATAGAGCAGATAGTACAAGCGGTTCGTGAGGAGGTTGGAACCGAGTTGCCCGTACTCGTGAAAATTGCTCCGGATCTAAAGGATGCTCAGCTGGAAGAGCTTATCCATGTCCTTGTAGATTTGCGGATAGATGGTGTAATTGCGAGTAATACAACGACAGCTCGTGACGGACTTCGGATGCCTATTGAGGAAGTCGGTGGCTTGTCGGGAGCGCCCTTGTATTCGAAAACAAAGGCGCGTGTTAGAGAGATTCAGCAAATAACGCAAGGATGTATGCCTCTTATTGCGGTCGGCGGAGTGCATGAATGGAGGCAGATCGTTGAGCTACTTATCGAGGGAGCATCCCTTATACAAATATATACAGCCTTTATCTTTGAAGGCCCTGCTTGGCCTGGGCGAGCTCTTCGGAGTGTTGCGCACTTTTGCAAAAGTCAAGGTATAAATGCGATTTCTGAGCTTGCTGGAAAGAGGGAAATTCTTCCTCTTTTGGCAGAAAAATAACATTTTTCTGCCACCTCAACTGAGAGTGCAGTTCGTTCCGTCGACATCTTTGAGTTCAGAAACGGAACCTGTTATGATACTCGTGTCATGCAATCAATATGTACTCGTCACTATCGTTACAGTTCTCGTCAGCATTGTCGCGGTAGTAACTTGGATATTACGAGAGCCGCCGATCTAGCAAGCGAAAGAGAGGAGCGTGACAACTTGAAAGCTCAGCTTCCTTCATTCCAATCCAATATAACGTCCCCAACATTTGAACGTACTGTAACGTTTCCAGATACTGTGCAGAAAACAGTAAGTTCTTCGTATGTAGCCGACTACAATAGGTCTATAGATCATTTGGCGTCCGGTACTACGGCTTTTATGGGTGGTTTGTGACTCGTGCTCTTCTAGAGCGTGAGAGTATTGGTTCGAATACGAGCACCTACCTGTAGCAGATGTGTTGCTGAGTAGGGATGCTGGAGTGAGTGATAGTATTGAGGGGCGTTTTGTGAAAGAGCGCTCTTCGTACGAAGTTTAGCGGATGCTCACGTGATTAGGTCGATCGAGTTCAAGAGGGGGGAAAGACTGCGTCTATTCCTGCATGACGTTAACGTTTTGAGTTTATGGTAGCATAGGCTCGTTCTACTTTGAGGAGGCAACTTGAAAAACCGAACATTCAAGAAGGGTGATAAGGTTGTATACCCTAAGCACGGTGTTGGGGTTATTGCTGAGATTGAGGAGAAGCAGATTGCCGGTACGAGTCAGCATTTTTATCAGATTGAGTTCATCTCGGGCGGCTCGAGCAAAACGAATGATATGAGAGCTATGGTGCCATTAGCACAGGCGGAATCTGTTGGGCTTCGAAGAGTCGTAGATAAGAAAACAATCGATCAAGTTTTCGATATCCTGAAGGATAGGAAGACAAAAGTTGGGACCCAAACGTGGAATCGCAGGTACCGTGAGTATTCACAGAAAATTAATACAGGTTCTGTCTTCGAGATTGCAGAGGTAATCAGGGACCTTTCTGTGCTGAGTATCAACAAAGAGCTCTCCTTCGGAGAGAAACAGATGCTTGAGAGCGCAAAGTCTCTTCTGGCTTCTGAGATTGCGATAGCCCGATCACGTTCACAGGATAAGATTATGGGTGAGATCTCTAATCTGTATCAAACTGCAACCGTTGGAGCAGTGCTTACTCAATAATGTGCTTACTCAATAATGTGCTTACTGAACAGTGGGCTTACTGAACAGTGGGGGC
>JBMTVV010000104.1:0-6707 GCA_049451755.1 Bdellovibrionota bacterium | reverse complement strand
TGAGAAAATGACGGGAAAATAAAGGGCCCACTGTACCTGATCAATCGGCTGGGCGAGGACCATCTTCGTTGGTTTACCATTTTTTGATGCTGTAGCGGTTTCTCCTTGGCTAACTCGTAGTGCTTCTTGAGCAGAATGAATGAGCGCTTCGCCATCAAAGACTGTCAATGTTGAGTTGCCACCACTAGTGGAGAGAGAGAGTTCCGTACCACGAATAGCGGCACTCACCTCAGGTGTTTTGACATTGTACTTTGCTTTACTCACTCGATTAAAGATATGAACAGCACCAGAGAGAAGGTTTACACTCTCCTCTTCACTCTCTGTTGCCGGGCTGAGGACAAGTTGAGAGTTCTCTCGAAGTCGCACGAGTCTTCCATCAGAAAACCGAAGTCCAAGCCGCGAGTTGTTACCAACCGTTACGGTTCCAGCAAGAGGGAGTTGCTGGCCTTTTGAGAGTGATTCTTTTTGGGATAATGCTGCGCCAGCAGCAAGGTAGGACGCCTCTCCGGAAAGCGCATAGACAGTCACACTTTTTGAGTCGTCAGCAGCAACACGAGAGGCGGTAGCACACAGTAGAAGAGTCAGTAAAAAATAAAATAAGCGGTTCACAGTTATCCCCTATAGGAAAATCCACTCTCTTTCGATGATAGCAAGAGTAGAAGTTCTACAGAGATTGTGAACCACGAATCGGAAATCTCATACCCAGAGATTCAGGACATTCGATGCAAGCCAGCAAGACCTTAGAACGAGGTTTTATTTACTAAGCTTCGCCCGCTTTAAAGGTCCTGATTTGGAGGAGGCTTGTAGAACCCGGGGTCCTGACCCTGAGCCCAGCGGTAATTACGGCTCTCTCACCATCTGAGAAATTTCCAACCTCTTGAACGTATTCAAGCGCCGTTTCCAGTTCTCTCTCGTGGCTCTCCGGGGACCGAAAGTGCACCGGACGTACTCCCCAGTAGAGACACATTCTTCGAATAGTCCGCTCAGAGCTAGAGGCACCAAAGAGCGGCTGTTGAGGACGATACTTAGCAATCAGCCGTGCAGAGCTTCCCGTTTCGGTACAGGCAACAAGCGCACTTGCTTTCACCTTAATGGCAGCAGCTGCGGCTGCATAGCTCACGGCATCAGGAATCGTCTCAGAATCAGCTTCTTTTAAGCGCAGCTTATACTCACTGAAATCAAATTCCCGCTCTGCTTCGAAAGCGATCTTTCCAAGATTTTTCACTGCTAAGACGGGGTGTTCACCAATCGCTGTTTCATCAGAGAGCATGAGTGCATCCGCTCCAGACATAACTGCTGTAGCGATATCAGACGCCTCTGCGCGGGTCGGGCGGATGGATGTCACCATCGAGATCAGCATCTGGGTGGCAACAATGACCGGAATGCCTCTATAGTTTGCTTCCTCTATGAGTCGCTTTTGGACGCGTGGTACTTTTTCCAGCGGGAGTTCAAGACCAAGATCCCCACGGGCTACCATCAAGCCATCAGAGGCTTCAAGAATTCCCTTAATGTTTCGAAGGGCAGATTTACGTTCAATCTTTGCGATGATCTTTGAGTGTCCGCCTTGCCTTGTGATCTCTTCCCTTAGTTGGATGATATCTTCAGCGGTGTTTACGAAGGAGATAGCGACGTAATCAATATCGTGTTTAATGCCCCAAGTGAGGTCCTTGAAATCCTTATCCGTAGTCGCTGGAAGGTCAATGTCACTATCTGGAAAGGCAATACCTACACGAGAGCGTATTCGTCCTCCCTTTGTTACCTCACATCGCACTCTATCAGAGAGCACCTCAATGCACTGAAGCTCCAGAATTCCATCAGCCAGTAGTATTTGCTCTCCAGGCTTTAGGAATTGAACCGGGTTCAGAGTCTCGATGTAGAGCATATCACTGCTACTCTTCTCACCCTTAGCGTGTTGTAGGAAGATCTCTTCGCCATCCCGAATCTGCGAGTAGTCTCCTTCAATTTCGGTAATACGAATTTTTGGACCACTCAAGTCTTGTAGAACAGCGACGGGGATCTTGAGTTCTGCCGAAGCGGCACGAACCCGTTCAAGCGTCTCTCGATGTTCTTCGTGAGAACCATGCGAGAAGTTCAACCGGACGACGTTCACTCCGGCAAGAATAAGCTCCCTCAGTTTCTCTGGAGAGCGACTTGCAGGTCCAAGGGTCGCAATAATCTTCGTCTTTCGGTAGCTGTAGCTTTCGCCTCGTGAACTTAAAATCTCTTCCATATTTTTCCTACTGTTTTATTCACTCTCGACTCTACACAGAAACTCTGCCGCCGAGAAGCCCCCGAAGCCGAAAGATGGCAGTAGTCAGATGAGGGGAAGTATCCTCTCGAGTGTACAGGTATCGGAGCGTATGAAGAGAAACTCGAGGATTATAGTGGCTCTAGGAATGAGGCAGGAGGAACGAAGCACGGTCTGCAACTTCAAATGATCGCAAGATCTGCTCTTCGTTAATTCCTCCAGCAATGAAAAGGTGATAAAGCTCACTCGCAAGGGTCGTTACTTGGAGCGATGGCGCATCGGTTGAGAACGTATATGGAATTTCGAACTCATCAAGTGTCTCAACAATCTTCCCGTATTCCTCAAGAGATGAGACCGCTCCCGTTAGGAGGTTTGAGTGTACACAGAGTTCGCACACAATATTGCGCTCTTTTAAGAGCGTCAGGCCGTCCTTATTTCCCCCTTCAAGGTAGCTTCTGAGGGCAACAATTGGGTGTGCTACCCGCTGTGGCTCCAGCATCTCAATAGTCTGTATGAACGTCGGAAGGTCTACGTGTGGGGTTTCTCCAACATGAATCGTTCGGCCTAGGTTTGGGCCTGCGATATCGAAAATCTCCCGCATCTTCTTTAGCTCAGCAGGGTCAGAGAGGGAGTTTACGGATTCAGGTCCTGCGAGGTCTAACCCCCGAATCGTTGATTCTTCCTCAGACCACGCTCGAACTTTTTCCGCCAGGATGCGGTTCGCTTCGAACGTCATATCTCTTCCGAAGCAAATGAGGAGCCCACCTTGGATCTTATTTTTAAATCCCAGTTGGCAGTCAGCAATCGCAGTACACGCAGCTCGGATAATACGGTCTACGTCATACAGCCCGGCGTGCTCTCCCTTCAAGAAAACGGCACCGGTTCGCTTCATCGGGTTAAAACGGAGCTCAATACGAGAGACAGCAAAGAGTGGCTCATTCGGAGTTGGCTCACCACCTTGTCCAGTCGTGACGGTGCCGCCATCCATATATGCTCTGTGCACTGCGATGATAACACTTTCTCTTACCGCATCTGGTCCAGACTGAATGAGTTCAACTCGATCATATATTTCAAGGTATTCATCGAGCGAGGATATCTTATTCTCATCTCGTTTGAGCGCAGCGATGAAATCCTCGTAGCCATCGCCAAGACCTCGAATACCTCGTGTAATTGCAATCTCCCACAAGCGGTATAGGGGAACAGACCCACCGAGGTGAACATGGAGTTCGGTAGCATGTGAAGGCCATTGAATTGCCCTCCAAGCAGCCTGTCGTTCTTTCTGACTCAAATCTGATTTCAACATCTTATCATCCTAAATTCTTGATTCTCTTCATCATACGCCATCAGGTGGCGTCAGGAAACTCCTCTCCTCTTGCAACCATTTAAAGAGTTTCCTCATCAAAATTCGTAGATACACAGGTCCGTAGGTATCCGAAGACTTCAGATATACCAAGCACAAAGGCTTTTCTATATGGCGGCATCCAAACCCAACTATCTCACAAAAACAGTAGATTTCAATGACAGTAAGCTTACCTTATATAGTCTTGATGGAGCGACATGGTCGTCACGGAAAGACGAATTACAAGTCATTAAGACTCGCTACGAAGAATCTCGTGTTACCTTCCAAGAGATTCGTTCTGGGGTTATCAATAAAAAAGCTATTGCGTCCAAACAAGAGCAGCCTGAACAGTAAAAAGTCTGACCGGATTAGGATGGGTCGAACTGCAGGGAATCGAACTGCAGGGAATCGAACTGTACCGAAAATGGAATCTGAGCTTCTAAAGTAAATCCTTGTGCTTGATCGCCAGTAAAGAGAAAGCCTGGAGCCGTTGGGGACGCTTGCTTGTCGTTACTCAAGAGAATAATTGTTCCCGAGAGCTGCATTGCCTCTGGATTATAGGAAGTGATCATTCGCATATAGCCGATTTCACGAAAACGTTCTTTCCCCTGTTGGATAAAAAGTTTTATTGACCCCTCAACAATGCTCTCACCCTCTTTGCTTGTGGTGAAAGATGAAATAGAGAATTCAGTGTTATGAAGCCACGGCCGGGGTGACATGCCCTCAACGATTTCTTCTTTTGTGAGTGGTTTCGGTTGTTGTGCAGAAAAGCTGAACTCACCACTCATGAGGGTGTCCTTCGTCATGGTGAAATAAAGCCATATAGTACCAAAAGGGGTAGTAGTACTTCCTTTGAGTGATTGTTTTTTCAGAGCTGGGGATTGCGGTTTCGTCTCTCTTTCAGCTGCTGTGCCAAAGAGGGGAAGAGGTTTTTCGTTTTCAAGTGTTTTTTCAACAAATGCTGGCACTGTAGGCTCAATATGTATTCGCTCCCAGAAGAGAAATCCATTTACCGTAATGAGACAGAGAATGAATCCCAGACTTAGCCCTCTTAAGAAAAGTCCTCGTCGATAGGTTGATTGTTCTCGCTTTCTTTTTATCGGGAGAGATGGATCAGGAGTTACTCCTAGCGAGCCAAGCGGTAGTTCATCTTCGATAGTTTCATGCAAAGGTGAACTAGGCAAAACCTCATCAGATGACGATACGGGGTGTTCCTCGGTTGTATTTACAGTTGATGACTTCTCACGTTCACTCGATACGAGTTCATCTGGTAGCTCGAAGAGAACCTCATGAAATGAATCGATACTTACTGAGAGCGTTGATGAGCTTACATCCTGCTCCCCTGAGAGTGCCACTATAGTCGAGCTGGAGTCGGGGAAAGCATCGGTCTCCTTCACTTCTTCATTGTCTGATACTGGACTCTCAGATTCAAAGGAGAGATCCCACTCAGGGGTATGAGAATCAGAAGCGCTTTCAGATTCCTTTTCTAGCGCATCATCTGGCTCGGTGTGAAGAGAAAGAGGAGCTTCTAGATTCCATGCTTTATTGGTTGTACCGATTGTAGACTCGTCAGTATCGAAGGGGAGTAGGGGTTTCTCGCTCTCTACTGTAGTGACTGCTATGGCGTCAGAAGCGGATAACGATTCATCGTATTGTTGTATTTCTCGGAGCCCAGCCTCCTCAGGTGTAGGAGAAGCACTTTCGAACTCGAGCGAGGTTGAATCACTATAAGAGTCTTCCGTATCGGACTCCGACTCAAGATCCGGATTAAAGTCGAGTGTGTAGATACGAGTTGGAGAGGGCTCTTTTGCCTTTGGAGATTCCTCCGCAAGATCATCGAACTCAAGTGTAAATTCGTATGACTGTTCACTTTCCGTACCTGAGTGGACATCGTCGTCTTCTCCAACCTCTACGAGGGCACCTGCGTGTTGCAGGATATGAACTATGCGGTGGGCTTCATTCGCTTCAGCTGTTGAGAAAATGACAGTAGGAGTGCTCTCAAGGAATTGCTTTACTTCATCAACTGATAAGCCGAGCTCGCCAATAAACGCTCCTTTTACTTTACGGAGTGTCTCGACGGAGTCGTCTTTTGGTCCGTAGAAAATAAGTTGGAGCTGTTCCGTTCCTTCCATCCAGTAACTTCCATTCACTTTATATGATTCGTCGTTGAAGCTCTCGGTGTTCTTCCGATGGAATTATCGGCCAGAAGGACGAACAACTTTGGTGATTTTTCCGATTAGTACAAAGAGGTGTCAGTAAAAGGCCTAGAAGAAGGAGAGGGTGTGATTAACCAACGAGAAATACTGCAAATATCGAATTTGTCAGCGGCGCCCCAGCGACGGTTACGGACACTGCTGTGCACCGCTAGAAGTGGTGGAGGAGAGCTAAAAGCAATATTTCGTGAGGTCGCTGCTACTCTTCCCCCGCCTTCTCCAGAGGAGGATAAGGCAATGAATTTCTGTAGCCAGAGTGGGACGCGGCTCATTCTCTTTGGCTCTTCTGAGTATCCAGCGTCCCTCTATCGGTTAGCAGATCCTCCGTTAGTGCTCTTTGTAAGAGGTGCTAGGGGTGCATTTGAGAACATGCAGCATCCAGTTGCAATAGTCGGTTCTCGGCGAGCGGACCGAGATGGGATCAACAATACCAAACAAATTGTTTCAAGCCTCAGTCAGTATGGTGTGACATTTGTGAGTGGTCTCGCTTTTGGAATTGATGCGGCAACACATTGGGCAGCGCTTCGTTTCCAAGCGGGATCTATCTGTCCAACTGTCGCCATACTGCCGTGTGGACTCGACACTATCTATCCGAAAGCGCATGAGAAACTTGCAAACGCAATCCTTGACGCGGGAGGCGCGCTTGTGAGTGAGTTCTTACCTGGCACACAGATTCAGAGGCATCACTTTCTTCAGCGGAATCGTATCGTGGCTGCTTTAAGCAATGTGGTGATTATCGTCCAAGCTGGACAACGTAGCGGCGCTCGTGCAACGGCAACTGTCGCTGCAGACTTAGGGATTGAGGTGTTCGCTATCCCTGGCCCCATCGGTAACTGGCTCTATGCGGGTAATCACGACCTCTTACGAGAAGGAGCATCTCTTCTGACGGATATCCCGAGTCTTGCGC
>JBMTVV010000103.1:0-6718 GCA_049451755.1 Bdellovibrionota bacterium | reverse complement strand
CAAAACCTAATTGGAGGTCTTGTTCATCAAGATAGATCAAGAGCTCTCGCGAAGTGGACGCGATTTCAATCACATTGATATTTTGAAAAAAGAGCTGTTGAAAAACAGCATAAAGAAACCCCGGGGTACGTCCGTACTGTTTCGGAAAGTAAAGAGCAATACATCCGATATCTTTTCTTTGAACCAGAGGAGCTCCAAGGGATGGCAAGAGTATATGAGTTTCCTCTGACTGAAAAATGAGGGTAATTTCACGAGTCCCTTCGGTAAGAGTAGCAAAGAGTTCTTTTCTCTGAATTTTTCGATAGAGTTTTTCTAGCTCTCTTCTCGTATCGGGTGTTTGCGGGAAGGAGATAAGTTCTAGTCCTGTTCGTATGCTGAGATCGGAGGTAGCAAATCGAAGAGAGGATTCACTCAGGGCCCTTGAAGAGCCTTGGGTGTTATGCGGTGATTCGGAGCTCATTCGTGATAAGGCCATAGCGATAGCCGGTATTGATATTGGCTTTTTAAGTCGGGACGCAAGGAGCGGCTGTAAGAGCCGAGCTACTGCTGCGCTGTTGAGCAGTTGTTCTCGGAGTCCAAGTTCGAGGAAGGGGTTTGCCTGGACGAGTTTCGAAAGTTCGGTATTCAGTTTTCGCATATGTTATATATATAACATATATTGTTAGTAATAGCATATATTATCAAAAAAATTGACCTGTACTAGGCCTACAGGGGAGTCTGAGCGCATTAGTCGACTTGTTTTTATTAAGGCCCCTCTGTGATGAACCCAGATCCGGGATTACCGGTGCAACCCCCTAGTACTCTTCCCACAACACATCTTCAGCCCCACTCGGAGCGCTTGGAGTTCACTCCGCTCTCCACTTCAGGGGATGGAGTTGGTCGATCTCTCCACAATGTGAACTCGCTTGGCCTATCGGTGGTGCGTGCACACGGCATGCCCACCGAAGGGGCGAGCGTCTTGATTTGTAACAGCTACGTCAACGGCCCCTTGCGGGATGGTGATGTGGCTCGCAATCTTTTGCCGGATCCGTCGGGGGATGCGTACCTACATTTCACTGCGGTACCAACCCTCTCTCCAAGAGAAACTCTCCTGAGCCTAACATTACAGCCTGGACTCTCTGACTACTACCAGCGAGTTGGCCTCTTATCTCCGGAAGCTCGGATTATAGAAGTGAATCCAGACCCACGTGTTCGAGAAAAGCCTGGATATCCTCATAGTGATCCGCTGACCCTCTTCAGGGCAGGAGGTGGTCTGCTGCCTAGTCGGGATGCTGACTACTTTATCGCTACCTTCCCAACAGATCAGGGGAGAGCTCTTTCTAGACAAAACGATTCACTTGCAGTCCAGCATTTTGACCCTGCGGATCTTAATAATAAGGCCTTGTTCCGGGAAAATGCCTCTCACTATGGGTACCGAGTGCTCGATGGGTTCACTATAAGAGAGGCGCATGACCTTGCTCGCATCAACGATCTTGCAACGGGAAAGTATTGGCTGAAGTTGGCTGGTGGCTCTGGTGGGGATCTTGTGCGGAGCTTTCAGACGCATGAGAGCGGTGATTTCGAGCGAGCACTTGAGGGCATTCGACAGGCGGTAATATCAGCGTTTGATTCAGCTGAGTTTCCAGAAGGTTCTAATCTTGAGCACTTCTGGCCACAGACGAGTCCTGTGCCTACTGCTCAAGCGCTTGTGGTAGAGCAAGATGCTTCAAGGCTGGGACGCGTACTCATTAATGGGAGCATGAATGTTTTGCTCAAAGAGGATGGCAGGAGCGAGCTCGTTGATTTTTTCAGACAGAACACCGGTGCGGATGGAAGTTACTTGGGAAGTGAGCGGCTTGATCCAGAGATTCTACCGATAGCGCTTCACGCAGAGATTCTCCAGCAAGGAGAAAAAGTATTTCGATATGCCCATGAGAATGGATACCGAGGATACGTCGGGTTTGACTTTTTTGTGGTTGAATCCGAGGAAGGGGAACCCTCTGTTCACTGCATTGAGTTAAATGCTCGGCCGACGATGAGTGTTGTTCCTGCACTAACGGCAAAAAAGCTCGCGGCATTCGACAGCGACCGGCATGCAACGTATTTGAATGTGAATATCTCAACGACAGCTCCTCTGTATTCATTTGAGGATTTTCAGAGAGCAGTATCGATCGATGGTCATGATCTGACAGACCCAGCGAATACGAGTGGGATAACGATAGTTCCACTTGCGATGAGAAGCCTTTTCACACACAGTGATGACGGAGGGTTCGAGTGTCTCGTGGCCTCTCCGAAGGTAAAAGTCCTCGTTACTGCACCACGTAACGATGAAGCGTGGAACATGTTGTATCGACTTGAGCGTGAAGGTCGTATCACGATAGGAGAATAGAGATCGTGGATCGTGTGAGAGTTCTTGTTCCGTTAGGAACCGATAAGAATGATGGAAACGTTGGGCACGGTGAAGTGCACTTTGCGAGGCGAAATTACCTTGAGCGTCTCTTTTCTGAGGGGCTACTTCCTCTTCTTATATCGCCGTTCACTGCTCAAGAGGACGCACAAGAGTTGTTATCAGAGTGCGCCGGCCTTTTTCTCATGGGTGGAGATGATATCGATGCAGCTCACTACCGAGAAAAAAATCACGAGCGCAATACTCTTGTCATTCCCGAGCGAGACACATTAGAGCTTGCACTGGTAGAGACTGCGTTAGAGCAGAGGATTCCGATACTTGGAATATGCCGTGGAGCGCAGGTGATGGCGGTTGCAAGTGGTGGGAGCCTTCATCAACACATCCCTGATCTATCAGGAGTCTTGATGCATGGAGCTTCTGAGGGGTTTACCACCTACGATAAGTGGGTTTCTTCACTACAGCATGATGTTCACATTGATGCGGGGTGTCATGCTGCGAGAATTTTTAATCAGCCCGCCGGCCTTTTGGTAAAAACGAACTCAGCTCATCATCAGGCAGTCAGAGAGCCTGGCGAGGTGTTCCGCATTGTCGGGAGAAGTGAGGATGGCATTGCTGAGATTATTGAGCATGTGGATCCGGAGTACTTTGCCTTTGGTATTCAGAGTCATCCAGAGGTTGATGCCGACTCACCCCTTCATCCATTTTTCACTGCATTCGCAGAAGCCTGTACTGCATTCGCAGGGGCCTGTAGAGCGTCTGCCAAGCGATAGCGCGGTTAACAGGCACTTGTCTGATCAGAGAGTGTATTTCGTTTAAGAATTCTGTTCAGAAGTACTGCCGGAGGAGGGAATCGAACCCTCACTGAGTTGCCCCAACCGGATTTTGAATCCGGCGCGTCTACCAATTCCGCCACTCCGGCATACGAGTGGTGTGTCTGAGAGACCCTGTTGTACTGTATCTCGCTACGAGCGGTCAACTGAGCGATGAATTGCTGCGCATTTTAATGATCTAGGTACTTCTCGAGTGCCGGAGGGATGTGCCCGGCTAAGCGAGGGTGTGCCTTTAGTTCCAACATGTTCATCTCCCCGAGAACATACGGGATGTCGATAACAGTATCGCTGCGAAAGATGCTGATAAGGTCATCAATCTCATCTTCGATACGACTTTCCACGCCACTGATCTTTCCTGAAATGCTGTGGAGTCGTCCAATAATGAGGTCTTCTACTGGAACGCCGGGGTGCATCGAGCCTAATAATTGGCATTCAATAGATTGTCCTCTCCGTACCCCTTTAGACACCCAAGGGAGTGAAGGGAGGTGGAATTGGATAGCAGGATATCGCTCTGTATCAGGATGTTCTCCGATCACAATTCCAACAGTCTTTCCCGTACGTGACTGCAAGCCTTCAAGCCATTCGTGTCGGATGGAATATCCGAGCTCGTTGAGGATTGCTTCACTTTCCTTCTTTGATTTCTTCGCACTTCCGAGAGCGAGTGCAATACCTACACGAGAGTCGGTACGCGGAGTATCTCGGTATAGGTTCGCTGCATTCGCTCCATAGATGGCGTACCCTTCCTTGAACGCAGATAATTTTTCAAGGACTGTTTTTAGAGCTTCCACAGCTATTTCCTTACCCCTATGGTTTTGTGACAGAATACGATTTCCTTCATATCGCGATGCGAAAGACTGAACTCTTACCATGTAAACGATAAGCCATCTTCGGCATTCGCTCAACTGGGCATTCGCCACTGTTCTATTCGTGTTCGAACGACATTCTCTGCTTCTGAAAGGAGCTCTTGATGGCTTTTCCCTTCCCTTGAAAGCGGGTCGTGAAACTGAAGGAGAATTCGGGCGCCTAGCCCAATTGGAAGAATCTTCTTCCCGACGACATCCCCGGTGCCATCAATGGTGACTGGGATTACTTGAGCATCTGGCATCGCATCGAGAAGAGTAGCGAGACCAGCGACTTTAAATGGCTTCATGGGGCCCTTCGGAGAACGTGTGCCCTCCGGGAAGATGCAAATTGATCCACATCGCTCCGCCTGAGTTCTCCCAAACTCACGAATACGACTGATTGCAGCCCGTCCATTGCTGCGATCAATGATGAGGTGCCCGCCTCGTCGGAGTGCAAAAGAGATTGATGGAATATAAAATTGAAGCTCTTTCTTCGAGATGAATTTCGGTCGCCGAGATCGCAAATTCCACATAATGAGTGGTATATCATACATCGCCTGGTGATTTGCTACGAGAATAAGTGGTTGATCCGTCGCGATGTGTTCACTCGTCTCAATAGTGTACCGTGCGCCAGTCAGTCGGATGTTTGTCAGGTGAACAAGGCAATGGTACTTCATGACCCAATCAAGCCCTTTTTCTCCGAACACTCGACCGATAATCAAAAGGGGGTGAAAGAGTAAGAGGTTAAGCGCAAAGATAATGATGTGCACCACCGTACATGGATATCGAAGCCAGCGATGTCGAGTATTGTCCTGAACAGGAGACGATGTTGAGAGAAGTTTTTCGTTGCTCATACCTCGTCTTCACCTAAAAATCGCTGTGAGGCTCGACAAAATGCGGCATCGTAGAGAACGTGTAATCGGGGTAATCCTGTCATTTGAGCGATAGGCTCATTTTCAAGAGCTAGTTTTTTGAGAATTTCAGTTCGAATTTCCTCAGCGATGATATCGTAGTGGAGGTGACGTAGCGTATCGAGGGCATACGCTGTGTAGGCATCGACAGAGAGTGCCTTTGATGTCGAAAGATCAACTATCGGTGTTGTGCTCAGTGAGAGTGCCACTTCCACAGTTGCATAATCGGTACAGTGAGACTCGCGAAGAAGAATTTCTACGAGCCGAGCCGGGAGAGGATTGTAAGAGATGTCCGGTCTTCGTTCCAGCCACTCGTGTTCCGGATAGAACGTAATGGCGTTAGCGAGCTGCTCTTTGAGATTTTGTTTCTGTTTTGACGAGAATATGGATCGCTCGATGAGGCGGGTTACTGCGGGTGCAAGCTGAGCGAGTATCGCAGGATCTCCTGATTGAGGAGATGGTTCTCTCTGCGTCGTTGTTCGATTAGTCATGGGAGGCAGGATAGCAATCAGGCGCTATTTTCTCCATCCCTCTCAGTAGATATCAAGAACCTTATATTGCATATCTGAACCATCTAGGTGAGGTTACCCGCCACCACCACCGCCAAGTCCAGCGAGAGCTGAAGTGAGCGCTGCTTGCTGGGATTGCATTCGCGAGATATTCGCTTCGAGTCGAGCAAATCGGAGACGGATCTGAGTCGCTTCCTTTTCAATGAATTCTTCAGCTCGCGCTATCTGGTCATTGAGGTTCTCAATGCGCTTCGTATTCGCATTTTCTATCGTATCAATGAGCCCGTTAAAACGTGTATACTGCTCAATGAGTCCACCGGATACAGCCGTCTCGTCAGCGAATTTCTTTAGGATCTCGTTTACTGAGTCAGGCTCATTCGAGAGTGCCTCTTGGAAGTCCTCCGCATTAAAGGCGAGTGTACCATCACGTGCAGTGGTAATTCCGAGGTCTGCAAAGATTCTCACAGCATTCGTCGTAATGTCGTATGAAGAAGCGGTGATTTTGCCCCGAAGAGCTGTCAGTGCTCCATCATCAACCCGAGTATTGGCAAGAGGACCAAAGATATTCTCGACCTCTCGACCGCTATCATTTCTCGTAACCTCATTATTTTCGGCAATGAACTCAACAATTTCATTGAACTTTTCAACGAGAGTTCTAACGGCGCTCTCTGTTCCAGATGAGTCATTTTTCACCTGGATTGTTACACTCGTCGTAATGTTAGCATCTTCCAGCGAGAGAGTGACGCCTTGAATGACATCGTTAATCGTATTTGAACCCCGTTCAATTTGGCCAACACCCTGCAGTGTAAAGAGCGCATTCTGTGCTGGGATATCAACAGCATCTGCTGCTACTGAATCAAGATAGGTGTCAAGATTCGGAGATGCTGTTACGTTTGCAGTCGTATCAATCGTGATAAGCCCATTCTCTTCGCCAACATTATTGCTCGTGATGACGAGGCGATAATCAGCCGTTTGCCCTGGTGCTGCTACGTTGATAAGTTGAGCACTACCCTTATCAGTTGCCGCATTGAAGTTGTTCACGAGATCATTAAATGTTGTCGTGTCATCGACGGATAGTGAGAAAGACTCGCTTCCAATAGTTACATCAAGCTGCCCCTCCTCTCCTGCTCCCATTATGGCAGCGGTCGGATCAGAGATACTTTCCGTGAAGGTGTACGTATGGTTCGTGGCGAGTTGATCAATAGCAGTAATGGTGTATGTGCCCCCGGTAGCTGCATTG
>JBMTVV010000102.1:0-6745 GCA_049451755.1 Bdellovibrionota bacterium | reverse complement strand
GCAAGTCGTACTCCCATCAAACGCAACGGATGCGAAAGGATTGTTGAAAACCGCAATTCGCTCTGATGACCCGGTTCTATTCCTCGAACATAAAGGTCTCTACCGGCAGGTGTACGCAAAGGGACCTGAGGGTGGTGCAGATGACTTGATTCCACTTGGGAAAGCTCGGGTGGCTCGTGAAGGGACAGACCTGACCATCATCACCTACGGCGCACTCGTTCAGAAGTCTTTACTCGCTGCTGAGCGGCTCTCTCGGGAAGAGGGTGTGAGTGTTGAGGTAATAGACGTCAGATCAATTATTCCGCTCGATACGGAGACACTCTTTCAGAGCGTGAGAAAGACGAATCGGGTCCTCATTGCTCACGAAGATGTCGTTTTTATGGGCTTTGGAGCAGAGATCGCTGCACAGATCGCAAACGAGTGCTTCGACTCACTCGATGCACCAGTGAAGCGCGTCGGGATGAAGTGGGTCGCAGCAGTTCCCCATGCACCTGCGCTAGAAGAGGTCGTACTTCCTCAGGTAGAGGAGGTCGTCTCCGCGGCACGTCAGGTCCTCTCATACTAGGACACAGCGTGACTGGGGCGCGGAATCGACGGTATCGAAGCGATAACGAGAAGGAAGGTTCTAGTATTTTTGATTAATTCAAGGCATCTTATCCCACGGCTCTTTCGTTAACAAAGCCGTGGACAAAAGAAGAGCCTACAATCTGTGTTCGGAGGAGGTAAGCGATGAATATTGATATGGTTATGCCCCAGATGGGAGAGTCAATTGCGGAAGCAACAATCGCGCGTTGGCTTAAGTCCCCGGGAGATACCGTTGAAAAGGACGAGCTTATACTCGAGATCTCAACCGACAAGGTTGACTCTGAGATTCCAGCACCTGCTAGTGGGGTATTAAAGGAAGTCCTCTTCAAAGAAGGCGACGTTGTCCCCGTAAAGGTAAAGATCGCTGTGATCGATACCGCCGGAGGTAGTGTGACAGCAAGTAGTGCAGCAGTGAGCACGCCGGCTCCACAAGTAAGCCCTGAAGAGAACATTGTTGTCGCTGAGGTAGCCCCTGCTCCAGCAAACGGAAACGGTGTAGCTCACGTTTCGGCACCGACTCCTTCTGCACAGACTTCTTCTACACTGCAGGCAACAAGCACACAGACATCTGCGGCTGGAGATAGCCGGTTCTACTCGCCTGTCGTAAAGTCTCTCGCGAAAAAGCATGGGGTCTGTGACGTTGAGCTTGCCACTGTCGCCGGTACTGGTCAGGGCGGACGAGTGACGAAGCAAGACTTCCTCGATTATGTAAGCCAACGAGGGCAACAAGGAGCTGCTCAGCAGTCAGCTACTCAACAAACAGCTGCCACTGCTCAACCTGCTCCATCAGCTCCGCAGCCTTCTGCTCAAGTGCCTGCGACAGTCCCGAGCGAGTACAAAGCACCAGCAGTCGATATCCCTACTGGTGAGTGGACTCCTGAAGGCACAAAAGTTGTCCCCATGGATAACATGAGAAAGCTTATTGCTGAGCACATGGTGCGCTCAAAACGGACAAGTCCTCACGTATACTCAGTGCAGGAGATCGACTGCTCAAAAATTGCTGCATGGCGAGCAAAGCATAAGAATGAGTTCAAAAGCCGAGAAGGTTTCTCTCTTAGCTTTACTCCATTTTTCCTCGAGGCAGCAGTCCGAGCATTGCTTGAGTTCCCAATGGTGAACTCATCAGTAGACGGGAACACCGTCATCATGAAGAAGAAAATCAACCTTGGTTGTGCCGTGGCACTCGGAAATACTGGTCTCATTGTGCCAGTTATTAAGAGTGCAGAAGAGCGTAACTTCGTGGGGATTGCGAGAGCGTTAAACGACCTTGCAACGCGAGCGAGAAACAAGCAGCTCCTTCCAGATGAAGTTGCAGGTGGAACCTTCACGGTCACAAACCCAGGAGTGTTTGGAACGATGATCGGAACACCGATCATCAACCAACCACAGGTGGCTATTTTGTGTCTCGGTGAGATTAAAAAACGTCCAGTGGTAATCGATGATATGATTGGCATACGAGAGATCTCATACCTAACGCTTTCATACGATCACCGTATTGTGGATGGAGCACTTGGTGGACAGTTCCTCGCATTCATTCGTGAGTACCTCGAAAACTGGGATCTGAACCGACCACTCTACTAAATCTGATGGCGTACTAGGTCCGAGAAGGTACGGGGATAGAGCGTGTACTCGCCCAGAGAATGACTCGAGTGCACCTCTCCTACCCGCTGGTCCTACCCGCTGAATTAGACTTACCTGTTTTCAAGAAGAGGCTAGCAAGTCATGCGTGTAATTGGGGGCTCAGCGAGGGGAACCAAACTCATGGCCGTGCCGGGCGATACCACGCGACCAATACTTGACCGAGTCAAAACTTCTCTCTTTGATATTCTCCGCCCGGATATTGAGGAGATCGAGCTTTTTCTTGACGTATTCGCTGGCAGTGGTTCCGTAGGTATAGAAGCACTGAGCCAGGGAGCTCAACGGGCAATTATGCTCGACCTTGAGCCCCGTGCCGTCGACACAATCCGCGAGAACTTAAAAAAAACTCACTTAAGCGACCGTGCTGAAGTACGAAAGACTGATGCGTTTACCTTTCTGAGAAATACGAGTAAGCAATTCGATCTTATTTACGTGGCCCCTCCACAGTATCAAGGCGTATGGCTTCAAATCCTCCAACTGATAGCAGAGCGCCCCGCCCTTCTAAGAGGCCCTTCGGCGAAGCTCATCGTGCAAATCGACCCAAAAGAGAGAGAACCGTTTACGAGCAACCAACTGATACTTGAACAGGAGCGCACCTACGGAAATACACTCCTCCTCTTCTACACACTCGCTCCCCAGCAGTGACGTGAATAACGACTGGTATCGAACGTGCACAATCGATGAAAGTCAGCATTAGAGGCCAGAAGACTAGGGTAGCATGGCTACCAGACACTACAGCTCGCTCGAGACGACAAAGCGGATATCATGAATGGGAGCTGTACTTGAGGAAACTTTTTCTAGGCGTATGAGCAGCGTCTCTTTTAACATTGCGAGTTCTTGAGCCCAGATAGGATTTGAGACCTTCACATAGAGCTCACCTCGAACGACCTTAAGCGGCTTTGCATGTTGCGCAATGTGCTCGCCTACTATTTCTGCCCAATGGGTAACGAAAGAATATCGCGAGAAGCGATCACGTAACTTGGCGAGGAGAACACACTTCTGAGCACAGCATCTACTTTTGCAGGAGACTTTGCTCGCGCAGATGGACTTCGTAATCTGTAGCCACGCCAATTCCGATGTGAAGATGCTGGATCACCCATAGTTCCCTTAGTGTACGGCGAGTCAGCTCTTTATCCAAGGGAATAAGGGCTCATAAGAGAAAGTTTCCAACGTCCGCTCTTCAGGAGCCTGGTACGTCTCAAACCCTGCTAGGTCTCAACAGAGGACTTCTTAAAGGAGGACTAGGGAGTGTCAAAGAGGATAATGTGCTCATTTTCACGGGCGAGAAGGAGTTCCTCGCGAGCGAGCCGCTCTAAGACCTCTGGCCGCTCTTCCATACCAACGAGAGTCGCTTTTAACTCATTAACCCGTGCAAGGATCTTATCACGTTCATGCTGTTGTGCGGATCGTTGAATGTCTAGCACTTCAAGCCGGTCATGATCACGAGATGAGAAAAAGGTGAAGACAAATAACAAGAGGGATGCACTCACGAGACAGTATGATAGGTATCTCTTCATTTACGTATCTCCGTATCCTTCGCCGATTGCCAAACTTCGTGCAAGCCAACTTCCACTCTATACGAGAATACTGAAAAGAAGACACAAGCAAAACCCACTTTCAAAGGTGAGGTTTCACGATTGAGGGCGACTTGCTACAAAAACGACTCCCTGCGAACAGATGATGCTATGAGCTCTTATCTTCTCTTCCAATTCCGATGAACTCTCTTCCCGCTTGCAGCCACCCACGAAGCATTCCACGTGAGTTAAAGGGCATGATAATCTCACCCTCTGGGGATATCCCGATAAATCCACCGACCTTTGGGGGTAGCTCCTTCATTGCCAACTCAGCCGCTGAGTGTAGCGATCTCCCAGCATATCGGATGATTGAGGCGACTGTGCCAGCGACATGATGTCGGATGAACTGCTCTCCCTTACCGGTACACGAGATGGCACAGGCATCATCCGCAGCGTATGTTCCACTCCCGATAAGCGGAGAATCACCAACTCGTCCAGGATGTTTATTGGTCATACCTCCTGTTGATGTTGCCGCAGCCACATGACCTGTCCGGTCAAGCGCAACAGCTCCGACCGTCCCCTTTTTGCCTCGATATGGATCGTTATGATCTAAAATCACATCTCCACTCGCTATTGCTGCTCGAAGCTGCTCCATTCTGTGCTCTGTCGTAAAGTAGGTATTCTCAACAAGCTCTACCCCCACCTGCTCAGCAAAACGGTCTGCATGCTCTCCTGCGAGTAGTATCGCACGTCCACCTCGCATTACCTCACGCGCAAGTACTATCGGATTCCTAACCCGCTGCACGCCAGCAACGGCGCCTGCTGATAAATCCTTCCCATCCATGATAGCGGCATCGTGATAGTGCCTACCATCAGAAGCGAGCACTGCTCCTCTTCCTGCGTTAAATAACGGATTATCCTCTAACGTTCGGACAGCAGCTTGAACAGCATCAATAGCACTCCCTCCTGACTCTAGAATCTTATGTCCACTTTCTAATGCCTCACGGATGCCGGTCCGATAGGCGACCTGGCGATCAAAAGAAAGTTCTTTACTGTCTAAAACTCCAGCTCCACCATGAACTGCAATAGCAAACTTCTGTCCACTCATTACTTTTCTCCTGACACCTTGGTTCTTCTATTAGTTTAGAGTACATGTAGCACTACACAAAAAAACCGAAGGCACGAGCAAGTATATTATATCATTAGCTTTTTATCGCTCTGCGATGAAAATGAATTGTCGAGCTGAAGTTAATATTTTCCTACGAAAGAAAGGTGCCATCTCGTTTCGCAATAAAGCTCTCTATATGAGGTCCCTTCCCAGGCTCGCTCTCCTCGGCACGAGCGATTGAAATCATCTCGGAATTAAAAGAGAAGGTAGGTGATCCATGTGGCGGGATTACTATCATCCCTCCCCCTTTGTTCGCAGTCTTACGAGAGAGCTCGCGAAACTCTCCTTCAAGAATACCGGTCAACTTTTCTGGCTCTCTCCGGAAGACATCATATTGCTGCCTTAGCTCTCTTCGCATCTCTCCAAGAACAAATCCAGAAAGCAGGCCGAGCATCAGTGACTCTCCATGACCCGTCGTTGAAAGTGCTCCAATTTCATTATCAGCGAAAACACCAGAGCCAATCACAGGAGTATCTCCGATTCGCCCATTATCCTTCGAATTCACTCCTCCGGTAGACGTTCCTGCACACAAGTCACCATTCAAATCACGCACGACGCATCCGACAGTACCCCCACTGGTTTCTCCGGACTTTGAGAATTCACCACCATCTTTCTTCAACCACTCTTCAACGACAGGAGATAAGAGATCTTCATGGGTAGGAACCCAGCCATACCGTTCTTTAATGAAGTCTGCTGCAGAGTCCACTTGCTGCATCAGTTGGTGTGTCCATACCGTCATGAGCGAGCGGTCATCACGCAACAGATCGAGTGCCGCAGAGGAGGGATATTTCATCCTTCTCGCATTTAAAATGGAAACAAAATCTCTCGTCCCCCGCATGAGCCCAACATCGAGCAGTACGATTCCGTCAACATTTGGATATCCTCCATAGCCAGCATTGAAGTATTCCGATCCCTCCATCTCACGAAGCGCTGCTACAACTGCGAATTCTCCGGGCTTCCCTCGATTCAACTCATTCCATGCAGCCTTAACGGCACGATGCATGACTGGTAATTTCTTACGTGCCCGTTCATCAAGTAATTTTCCAGCCCCGCCATGGACGATGACACAAGGTCTCTTCTGTTCCTTTCTCATCGAACTACCTGCAAATATTTCGTACAATTCACTACGTGCGCGAAGTTCATTGCACCCCTCACATCTTTCGATTAGATTCTAACGATAGAACAGCCAGCGCAAGAGTTCTTCGATCGAATAGCTAAACCTGGTGCAGGAGAACACTCCTCCTTCGGATGCCAACGATCGAAAGCAAAGAGACCGAAGGATGAGCTGCCCCAAACGATGGGGACCTAACTAACAAAACGGAGGTCACCACCATGACAGCACCGATGACCACACTACGAAAAGGCATATCCTCACCGGGGATCTCTCGCCTTCTTTTCGCTACGGATGTTCTCTCACAACCAGCATCAGAGGCGATGCTCAAAAACGAACCTCTCCTGCACCATCAATGCAGCCGCGCGCTTCCGATTGCTTCCGAGGATGATATTGTCGTACTGCAAGGCGCACTCGATGAAGCGTACTACCAGTGGTTACGATCGCTTGGGTTGAGTACCGAAAAAGTCGTCACATACGGGGAACAGTACGCAAGCGGTCCCCTCTCAGAGATCATCATGGCGAATCCCGCTCCCCTTACATCACTCCTCTCCGATCCTTCTGATTATAATTATGTCGCGTTCTACCTATCAGAGCGAGACATTGAGTGTGCTCATAGCTTAGGCGTACACCCATTCGGATGTGATGAGGAGACAACAAAAAAATACTTCGACAAGCTGAGCTTTAAACAGGAATGTGAAGCACTCGGAATTAAAACAGTCGAAGGAC
>JBMTVV010000101.1:0-6759 GCA_049451755.1 Bdellovibrionota bacterium | reverse complement strand
GCCGAGTAGAGCAGCCTCTCGATTCAAAATTAAATTCAGAAAGGAATTCCCAAAAGCCAAGCCGCATAATGGCGGACGCTCAACCAACCTCCAAACAGATAACGACACGTAATGCTCTCATACTTACTAGTCTAGCGACGATTGCAGCCTTTCTCGGCTATCTGCTTAGTGTCGCCTTTACGAAGAAAGAGGCAATCCTCTCAAGGCAGCTTCATTCTACGGAACAAGAGATAGTGAGCAATACTGAGCGATCCGCCCAGAGCTCATATGCACCCCCAGTACAACGAACACTGGTGGGAGAGCAAATCGTGGATTCGACGGTGGACATGGCTGCTGCATCAGAGGGATTAGTGTTAGAGACTGTCCTTCCGAGCCTTCCAGTGCCTGAGGAAGAGCAGGAAGCTCGTAACAGAGAAAAAAGAGAAGAACTCCTTTTTCATTTAGGACTCTTTGAGAAATCTCGCCAATCAGAGGTAGCAGATCTCTTAACACACAATGGTACCAGACAAATCGAGATGAATTCAGAATTTGACCGTTGCCAGGCTCGGTTAGATATAGCGAATAGAAAGCTTGCCGTGTGGTATGAGAGAAAGAAACTTCTCAAGGATAGAACTCCGCTATCAATTGCAATTGAGATAGCAGCTATCTCAGGGGCAGTTGGAGCCTTAAAAGAGCAGTTCGATGAAGTCACATGGGAGTACCTACGAAAGGTAGAAGCGCTCCGATACGAACCAGAAAATAGGGGAATAGAAGAGCAGATGCTGATACTTCGAAAGAAGCGAGAGCAGTATCTTCAAAAACTAATTGATGAAATTAGGGAGACTGTTCAAGAGGAGAGCTTAACAGCAGAAAAGGAAGTTGCTGAATTGAGCATTGAGAAAGATCTTATTGCATCAAAACTTGCTGAATTGAAGCGTACAGAAAACATTTTGAGGGTCATTACCCAAGGTACTGTTCTTGAGCAGAAGTCACTGCAGATGAGATTGAACGAGGAGCTGCATAGAATGAATAATGAGGACGTTTTGTTACAGGGCAATGAGTCTGTTGTGCCTTCTCAAATATCAGCTCAAGAGTGATATGCGCAGCCCTCAGCCACTACCTCACACAGTCTTGTAAATCTGGGTGATACCGGTAAATTCATCGCACAATATATGATAATCTTCACTCTCCTCAGAGGGTATGCTAGCCTTCTAGAGCGATCATCAAAATAATGAAAAGAAGTGAAATTGTTTTTGTGGATTCGTTCTAGCCCCGTAGGGATAACAAATAGCAATCCCATGAAGAAAGATTCTCAGGCGGAAAGCCTTTGGTTTGCTCTATTTCTTCAGGTAAGCGCTCTTTACAATCCCCCTGGGAGCTATAGCACTCCTAAAAAATAACACCACTCTCGTGGCATTGCTTTCGAAGATTGCTATAGCCCATCGAAAAGGAGATTAGTTACATGAAAAAGTTTGCCCTTCTTAGTGTCTCGAATCGAGACGGGATCGTTGAATTCGCTCGGGGGCTAATCGAACTTGGATTCTCCCTCTTAACGACTTCCGGCACTCAGCGTTTCTTGTCCGATCAGGGGCTTGTTACGTGCTCCATTGCTGAATACACCGGTCAGCATGAGATACTAGGGGGAAGAGTAAAGACACTCCATCCCAAAATTCATGCAGGGATTCTTGCGAAGCGGTCTGAGAGTACACATCAAGCAGAACTTCAAGCGCACGATATCCCCTTCATTGATGTCGTGGCCGTTAATCTGTATCCATTTGAGGAACAGCTTAAGAATGCTGAGGATAAGACACTTGAGGAAATGATCGAGTTTATCGATATCGGCGGTCCAACGATGATTCGTGCTGCAGCAAAAAACTGTGAATCTGTATACGCGGTCATAGAGCCGAGTGATTATGGAACCGTACTCGAGGCGCTTGCTCAAGGAAGCTCTTTCGAGCAAGAGGACTCCACCTTATTAGAATTACGTCTTCAGTTGTCGCAGAAGGTCTTTACGCAACTCGCTCACTATAATCTTGAGATATCGAAGTATTTATCATCACAGGCCGTAGAGAGGAGTAGGAAGGAGTATGTTTCAAATGGACTGCTGCGTTCTCAAGGCCAGATTTGGCGAGAGGCGCAGTCTTTACGATACGGTGAGAATCCTCATCAGTCTGCCTCTTTGTATCGGAAGGCAGCAGGAGTGCAGCAAAACGCTGGAGCCGGTTGGCGTCAGCTTGGTGGAAAGGAGCTCTCATATAACAACATACTCGATGCGGATGCTGGATATCGCTTGACCCGGATGCTTTCGACTCAATGCAGTCGATTTTCAGAGGGGGAAGTGGTGAGCATTATGAAACATCTGACCCCGTGTGGGGTCGCAGTTGCTGCATCACAAGACGAAGCCTTGAGGAGAGCGAAGAAGAGTGATCCGAGGAGTCATTTTGGAGGTATCATAGGGTTCTCATCAGAAGTGACTGAGGCCGCTGCGAGGGAAGTTGTCGCTGATTTTGCTGAGATCGTGATCGCCCCACGCTTTTCTGAGGAAGCACTGGAAGTTTTTTCAAAGAGGTCGAATCTGCGACTGTTGGAGTGCGATTATACGATACCGATTGCAGGGGAGATTCGTTCGACTCTATTCGGTTACCTTGAGCAAACTCCCGATCTTATGAGTTGTTCTATTCATGATGGAGAGGTCGTCTCTGGTGCACTTCAAGATTTGCAACTACAGCAGGATCTAGAGCTCGCTTGGTCTGTCGTTGCACATGTGAAATCGAATGCCATAGTTCTTGTAAAAAGCCAGCAACTTATTGGTAGTGGGGCTGGTCAGACGAGTCGTATTGACTCTGTCGAAGTCGCACTCTATAAGGCGAAGGAGCACGGCCATGATGTTGCCGGAGCCGTCGCGGCGTCGGATGCATTCTTTCCCTTCCCAGATAGTCTCGAGAGGTTAGTGGAAGCCGGAGTGAGGGCCGTTGTGACGCCGAATGGCTCTAAAAAGGATAGCGATGTTATTGAGACGGCCAACCAACTCGGCATCACTCTTATATTCGTTCCAGAGAGGCACTTTCGACACTAATATGCTATGTTCAAAAACGGTAGTTGCCGTTGGAAGATTTGCTAGAGTCAGTGAAAAAGGGAGAGGGCAATGAGGGTTCTGATTATTGGAAGTGGAGGTCGAGAGCATGCGCTTGGGTGGAGAGTTGCTCAAGATAGCTCTGGGCCTCATGAACTGTTTTTTATCTCTGGTAATCCCGGAACTGGGCTTTTGGGAGAAAACGTGAGTATCTCAGAGGATGCCATAGCTGATATCTGCAGTTTTGTTCAGAATCAGAAGATTGACTGTGTTGTTGTCGGCCCTGAAGTGCCGCTTCGAGATGGCATCGTCGATGAATTGCAGAAGTTCGATTGTCCAGTTTTTGGACCTACTCGAGCGGCCGCAGAGATTGAAACATCGAAACGGTTTGCGAAAGAAATTATGACTGCAGCAGATGTTCCTACTGCTGGCTATCAGTTCTGTGAGAGTGAGGCGGAAGCGCTCGCAGCACTTTCGAAATTCGGTCCAGTATACGTTTTGAAAGCAGACGGTTTAGCAGCTGGTAAAGGAGTGGTTGTTACTGAGAGCCAAGCAGAAGCAGAAGATGCGATACGAGAACATTTTACAAGATGTCATTCAGGTGAAGGTATCTTACTTGAACAGTTTCTAGAAGGTCGGGAAGTCTCTTTTATCGTAATGACCGACGGCGAGCGAATAGTGCCATTTCCAACTGCAAGTGACTATAAGCGTATTTATGATGGTGACCGCGGGCCCAATACTGGCGGAATGGGAACCGTTTCTCCGTCACCAAATATCGCCCTAGGGAGAGAGTCGGAGATTGTAGCGAGAATCATAAAGCCGGTGCTTGTTGAGCTCGCAAAACGAGGAAGACCATTCACAGGATTCCTGTATGCAGGGCTCATGATTGCCCCCTCAGGAGAGATAAACGTGGTCGAGTTTAATGCACGCATGGGTGATCCTGAAGCACAGGTTTTAGTACGACGATTTTCTGGCGATCTCATGAAAACAATTTATGGGCTTGCAACGAATAGCGACGTCCCTCCAGTAGGACCGGAGACTGATGATGTAGCTGTTTGCGTCGTGATGGCCTCGGAAGGGTATCCTCTTAGGGTCAGAAAGGGAGTGGCTATTGAAGGCATCGCCGAAGCTGAAGGATTAGGAAATATTGTCGTTTTTCAGGCAGGCACAGCAATGGGAGAAGAAACCCTCATTACCAATGGTGGTCGTGTTCTCGGCGTTACCGCGATAGGAGACTCAATAGACGAAGCTCGGCTAAAAGCATATCATGCCGTTGAACGGATCTCCTTTGCTGGACAGCAGTTTCGGACTGATATCGGAGTTTCCAATCAATGATCACAATACGAGAACTCGGTAGAATCCTAAAAGTGAATAGTGTCATGTTTGGTATATTCACCTCCATAGTCGCCACAATCATACTTGTCTTATCGATTCCTTGTGCCGCACAGAGTGTGGCAACTCAAGAATGCCGAATTATAGACGAGCGTGGTCTTACGTTAGCTGTCGAAAGAGGTGCTCAAGAGAACTTTTCGGTCGTTTTCAAGTTTTCTGAAGACTCAAAGGGAGAGGGGGACTTATCGCTTATTGATATAGGTGGCTCAGGAGGGATAAAAAAAGATACTCTCGATTCCTCTGGCCGAATTCAATTGAAGGAAGTAAGTCCTGGAACTTGGCAGCTTGTAGAAAGGCCGAAAGGTGCTACGTTGCTTTCGGTCCGTATATACTGAGAATTCTATGCATTGCGTTCATTGTGCGATCATTCGTGGAGCTGAAGCAGAGTCGGCATCATATTTTTTTGTTCAACAGGGAGCGTTTGGTGCTGTCGAAAGGGAAGCGCAGCTCTATGAGGTATACTATGATCCATTGCGGACCAGTACTCCGCTTGAGACGTTATCCGAAAGCTTTCAATGTTTCATTGAAAGTGTGGAGGAGATAGACGCTTCTTTCGATTACGTTACTGCTGCAAATGCAACATGGTATCCGATAGCTGCGGATGGCATTCGGATAATACCGGTGCTAAGCGAAGATGTTGAGCATGACGCGAGTAAAGATATCCTTATTCGACCTGGAAGTGGTTTCGGGACAGGGCATCATCCGACCACGAGGATGCTCATTTCTACTCTTTCTGATTTTATACGTCGTACTCCCTCTTCCCGAACGATGTGGGACATTGGCACGGGAAGCGGCATCCTAGCGCTCATATATCGGAAACTGACCCGGGGAAGTGTAAAAGCGTGGGAGTATGACGTACTTGCTGTAGAGAACGCGAGGGAGAATTTTCGTTTAAATAATGAGGATATCGTCCTAATCGAGGAGCCTTTTTCGATTGAGCTCCCATCTCCGTCAACTGAAGAGTCGCCAGATATCATCGTTGCAAACCTGTATTCTTCATTACATATTGATTTCTGTAAGGTCTATCATCGCTGCTTGCCGTCCTCGGGAATATTGATGATTTCAGGAATTTTACATACGCAGTGGTCAGAACTTCAAGACTACTTCCCAGCTGAGTTATGGAAGCCCATAGCAATATCGCGATTGGGTGACTGGATGGCAGCCTCGTTAATGCGACACTGAGGAAGAGGGATTAGAATATGCAGATGAAGGGGCTATTTTTCGCCGAACATGGTGATGCAAGGAAGCTTCACTATGGTGAGGTTGCACTGCCACAGCTAAAAGTAGGATGGTCTCGGATTAAAGTCTATGCAGTAGCTCTCAATCACCTTGATATTTGGATTCGAAGAGGCTGGAAGGGACTCAAGCTTCCACTTCCACACATTACAGGAGCTGATATCTGTGGCGAAGTCGTTGAGCTAGGCGGTAAAGCTGAACGTATTGTTGTAGGCGACAGGGTCACAGTATATCCAGGGATTATTCCGCAGCAGGATGAGTTTACCCACCGAGGTGAACCCTCTCTCAGCCCGCATTTTCAAGTCTTGGGTGAGCATGTCTGGGGAGGACTTGCTGAGTATGTTGATGTGCCGTCAGAGAATCTCTTCAAAGTCCAAGCAAGCCTATCTAACGAACAGGCTGCTGCTCCGAATCTGGTTGTGACCACTGTATGGCGAATGCTCTTTGCAAGAGGACGACTACAGCAAGGAGAGAGTGTTCTCGTTATCGGGAGTGGAGGAGGTGTAAATTCACTCACGATACAGATCTGTCGAGCGCTTGGATGCACTGTGTTTGTCGTCGCTGGTGGGCGTGAGAAGCAAGAACGTGCATATCAACTTGGAGCTACCGAAGTTGTAGACTATACCACCTGTGAACAGTGGCATAGAGAGATTCTTCGACTCACAGATGGAAGGGGTGTTGATCTCGTTGTAGATAATGTTGGACAAGCTACCTATCAAAAGAGTCTGAAGAGTCTCTGCCGAGGGGGAAGGCTTGTGACTGTTGGGAATACTTCTGGATTTGATATTTCCATCGATAATAGGTTGATATTTGGAAAGCAGCTTTCCATTGTTGGCTCGACTATGGGAAGTGTCGAAGATTGGAGACAGGGACTCCAGTTTTTAAAAGAAGCAAAGATTGAAATACCGATTGATGGAGTGTACCCCCTATCCGAAGGACGTTACCAAGTCGAAAGAATGGAGCGTGGCGAGCATTTTGGTAAGATTATTCTTATTCCATAAGATGAATTCGCTTCATAAATGCCGTGGAGTAACCCCGCCTATGATTTTACTCTCCCTCCATTTTTTGAAGAAGCCTTC
>JBMTVV010000100.1:0-6798 GCA_049451755.1 Bdellovibrionota bacterium | reverse complement strand
TGCACTCAATAGCCCGGAGAAAACACTGCGAATTTTGAGTGACTATTTCCGGGAGTCCGGGCGTGCGGAGGAATCGGTTACGGCTCCGTTTTCGCTCCTCTTTGCATTTGCGTATGGTGTGAGAGGCGATATTGATCAATCGCTCGCCTGGTTTTCTCGAACAAACAGGATTCACGCAGGAGTGGGCGGCTTTTCAGAGGCAGCGTCTAGTGGCTTACGAGCGCTACTCCGAGTTCCAACGCAGAATGAGTTGATGTTGATTGGTGAGAGATGGGCGAGTGATAGTTTTGTGAGCTTGATTCTTGGACAGGAGTTGCGCCGTCGGAATCTCGAACCTGCTCCATATGAAGAAGTCGATATGGAGGACGCGACTCGGTATGCTCGTTTTTGGCAGATCGGTATTCACTCTCAAGAGAACCGCTTGGAACAGTCCGGAGCTGGAAAGACAGTCTTGGGAGTGATTCTTCCTCTGTCTGGAAAGCAGGCGGCTCTTGGCGAGAAGGTGAAAAATGGTATTGAGCTCGCCTTTCTTGGGCAGGGAGCAGAGCAAGATTTTGTGATTGATGTACGAGACTCGCGAGGAGAGCCCCTTGCAGCGATGAGTGCATATCGTTCCTTTGTCAATGCAGATGTTCCAACGGTGGTGCTCGGCCCGCTTCTCTCCGAGCCATCAGATGCGGTCGCTGGGATCGCTGAGCGTTCAGAGTTGCCAGTGCTTGTTTTTTCGAAGAAGAGTACCTTTGAGACCGGCGAGAATATTTTTCGTTTGGGACCTACGCTGCAATCTCAGATACGTGCTTTGTTAGAGAAGGTGATTCCGTTACGAGGCATTCGAAGAATTGCCATTGCAGTACCAGTAGGAGCCGTGGGGGATTTTTATAGAGAAGTATTCCTCCGTGAAGTCGCAAAACATGATGCTCAGGTCGTATATCAAGCACGTTACTTACCAGGAAATGATACTGAGCTTGTTGCGATGTCAGCGGAGCTTGAGCTTGTTGAAGCTGATGCTCTCTTCTTTCCAGGATCATTAAAGGAGGCGAGTCGACTTGTCGCAAATTTCTCCCAGCAGACTAGGGATCGATTCGCGTTACTTGGACTCGGAACGTGGGACAACCCTCGGGAATTGCAGAAGTCTCGCTCCGTACTGAATGGAGCGATGTTCGTAAGCCCTTTCAATGCACGGAGTGCGAGAGATGTGGTACAGAGATTTCAGGAGGCGTACGAACGGAAGTTTGGAGTAGCCCCTGACTTTCTCGCCGCGCAAGGATTTGATGCGGCAACGTTAGCGATTTCAGCTTACCGTCAGGCGAAAGAAGAGCAACTCTCGTATTCCGATGGCCTGAGAAGCATAGAGCAATATAATGGTCTCACTGGCCGTATCTCGGTGGAAAATACCGGCGAGTTGCAGCGCGACTTCGAAGTGCTCGAGCTGCGAGATGGTCAGTTGGCGGCATTGGAGATTGCTGAGTCATCTTTAGTGGTTACCCCATCTTATGTCCTTGACGAGCTCTCATCGGAGCTGCCCACTGATACATTAGGTGAATTCCGGTAACTCTTTATCGTGATATACTAAAAGAGGTGAAAGAGTAGTTATGGGAGAAGAGAGAGTGTCTCCTTCAGCCACTCAGTCAGTTGAGGAAGATATGTTTACACTACCCTCTGGGGATACCGTTCCAGCATCACTGCCAGTTATTGCCACCGAAGACCTCGTTCCCTTTCCGGCCGTTGTGATGTCTCTTTTTATTCGCAATACGGATGGGATGAAGGCGATCCAAGTCGCCTCAAAACACTATGCCGATTATGTGATTCTTGGCATCAGTGAGGGGAGTGATGAAGCTCTAGACGAGGAGTCGGCGAGTGTTCGCAACATTGCAGTACTTGGGAAGATCCTCCGTACTGTTTCAGTCTCCGATGGCTCCTTAAAAGCGCTTGTGCAGGGAGTCTGTCGTGTTCGGATTAGTGATACGAAATCAAAAAAAGGGTGCTTCCAAGCTGACTTTAAGCCGGAGACGATTGAGAAACATCTAGAGTTAAGTGCTGAGCATGAAAGTCTTATTCACCGGATTATGGAGAATGTTCGCGTGCTCGTTGACAATGAATTCTTCCCCGAAGAGCTTCTTGTTATCTTGGAAAATGCGGAGGGACCCGGTGAGTTAACAGATATTCTTGCCGCCCATCACCAACTTGAGCCCAACGTTGGATTGCCGTTTCTCGAAGAATTCAATCCGCTAGCGAGACTCCAACTTATTGACGAACTGCTCACCTCCACACTGAATAGATTCTTATTGAGTGAGCGGCTACGCATGCAAGCTGAGGAGCACTTATCTGCGGAACAGCGAGAGTACCTCCTTCGTTCGCAGCTTCGTCTCATTCAGCAGGAGCTCGGTGATGACTTAGAAGATGACTATGAGGGGTTGGAGGAGCTACGCGAATTGCTAGAGAGCTCGAAGTTACCTGCAAAAGTCAAGAAAGAGGCTGACAAGCAATTCTTGCGCCTTGAGCGCATGCCTTCTGAGTCGAGTGAATATGCATTGCTAAGAACGTACCTTGAGTGGATCACCGATCTGCCGTGGGCAAAGCGTTCAAGGGAGCGCCTTGATCTGAAGCGAGCAAATACGATTCTGACGAAAGAACATTACGGATTAGAGCGCGTCAAAGAACGAATTATCGAGTATCTGAGTGTTCGAAAACTACGACGTGATCCCGTCGGACCAATTTTATGCTTTGTTGGACCTCCAGGAGTCGGGAAAACATCTCTTGGTCGTTCGATTGCAAATGCAACGAATCGAGAGTTCGTTCGCATTTCGATTGGGGGGGTGCGTGATGAAGCAGAGATTCGAGGCCATCGCCGTACCTATGTTGGGGCACTTCCTGGGCGAATAATTCAAGGGCTCAAGCAAGCGGGCACGAAGAACCCAGTCTTTGTCCTTGATGAGCTCGATAAGGTCGGATCAGACTTTCGAGGAGATCCATCTTCTGCCTTGTTAGAGGTGCTTGACCCGCAACAGAACACTGACTTCGTTGATCACTATCTGAACGTTCCCTTTGATTTGTCGCAGGTGATGTTCATTGCTACGGCGAATACCGTCGACACCATTCCTGAAGCGCTCCTGGATCGACTCGAAGTGATTAATATCTCGGGCTATACGAGAGAAGAGAAGCTTCACATTGCGGACCGATACCTTGTTCCGAGACAGCTTGATAGTAATGGGTTAGCGAAGTTCGCAATTTCCTTCGATAAGAGTGCTCTTTCGGAACTGATCGATCGGTACACTCGTGAGGCTGGCGTTCGAAACCTTGAGCGAGAGATCGGAACGATTTGTCGGAAGATTGCGAGAGGATATGCGGAAGGAAAGCATCGGAAACGAAAAGTAACCGTTGAGTACATTCATGATTGCCTTGGTCCTACTCGATATGATCCGGAATCAACCGATGAAGAGAGTGTTGTTGGTCTCGTACGGGGTCTTGCGTGGACCACGGTCGGAGGAGAGCTCTTGCCGATTGAGGCATCGGTTGCTGAAGGGAGAGGCTCTCTCATGCTGACAGGGCGACTCGGAGAAGTAATGCAGGAGTCTGGGAAGGCGGCGCTGTTTTTTGCACGCGCAAATGCTGAGCGGCTTGGACTTGATCCGAAGTTTCATGAGACGAAAGATATTCATGTGCATGTACCTGACGGTGCTACACCAAAAGATGGGCCCTCAGCTGGAATAGCACTCGTAACAGCGCTCGTGAGTGCACTCTCGAACCGTCGGATTGATAAAGATATCGCCATGACAGGGGAAATCACCCTCCGTGGTAACGTGAGACAGATTGGTGGGTTGAAAGAGAAAGCGCTCGCAGCGCTTCGATACGGGATATCACGTATTATCATTCCATTTGATAATGTGAAGGATCTTGAAGAAATCCCACCACAGCAGCGGAAGAAGCTAAAGTTTATTCCGGTAAAACATGTCAATGAAGTGCTCGATATTGCACTGCTTGACGGGAGCCCTTCTCGGACCTCGGTGAAGAAGGTCACAAAGAAGGCGAACGCAACGGTAAGAACGAATTCATCGCGGACAAAACAAAAGCGGAGCTCTGTGTGAGCCGGCAGCTCACAGTACTTCTCGTGCTGTTCTCACTCTGGATATTCGTAGCTCATGGCCTCGCTGAAGAGATGTGTATCTACATCAATGAACGAGGTGTGGAGCGGAAGGTCCGCTCTGTAAAACAGATACCACTAAATCTTCGAACGAGAGCTCGGTGTTTTGGGAGTGAGCCGAGAGAGCTTGCCGATCCTCAAGAGATGAATCTCTCCGGAGCGGAACGGAAAGAGCGGATGCTTACCTCGGTCGGTCCAGTAAATCTTCGGTGGTCGCGTTCCGTTGAAAAAGTGCTGGGACGAAGTCCAGCACGAGCGATGGCGGATGCGGGAAGAATGGTGAGTAAAACACTGAAGCAGGGAGGATTCCCTTCAGAGATGAGCACTCTTTCTCTTGAGTGGGATGTTGTTTTTCTTGATGAAACCCTTCCTGTGGAGCAGGTTCCACAACACCTTATCTCGAATTGTCATCCGGCATGGATGACACCCCCTGCAAATATTTATGTTGTAGCGCAACGGGTTGTTGCTGGATGTCAGGGTTCTGGCAGTGCTCAAAAGAGAGATGTTGAGGGAGAGATGGCTGCTGTGTTAGCCCATGAGATGGGGCACGTGCTTGAATCATCATTACTCTCATCACACAGTTTTCGGAGCGAACGGTGGCGAGCAGAGGGTTTTGCGACTTTTTTTGAACGACTCGCCGCGCGTTATTCGAGCCTCATTCGCGCAGATAGCCTCGAAAAAAAGCACAGCATGCTCGCACAGAGAAGTTTTCAGGAAGCGCCAGAGAAGTTTTTATTCCGAGGCAGAGCTGAAGATTATGCCCGCGCTTCTATGTATCTGCAGGCAGTAGTGAATGATCGGAATATTCGTGGGCTTATTGATGTGTATCAGCGAATGGATGCTGAGCAGATAGGACTACATGCTGCGATTGAAAAAGAGACAGGCTGGTCTCTTAAGCTCTTAGAGGAGAAGGCTCAGAAAGCAGCTGGTCTATGAGACTTGGTGTCTATTTATCAGTTCGCACATGATAGACCACGAGCGTAGACCACGCTCTCTTGAAGAGGTCTCTCTTCACTCGAATCTATTGACTGAAGGTTTATTGTACGCCGAGAAGCTCTACATCAAAGAGGAGCGTTGCATTCGGCGGGATAACGCCCCCAGCTCCTCGCGAGCCGTATCCAAGTTCTGGAGGAATTACAAGGGTACGTCGTTCGCCAACTTTCATTCCTGCGACACCTTCATCCCACCCTCGAATTACCTGACCAATACCAAGAACGAATGAAAAGGGTTGTCCACGGTCCCGTGAGCTATCAAACTTATTCCCCTTTTCGCCAGTCTCGGGGTCTATGAGCCATCCGGTGTAGTGAACTCGAACTTGCTCTTGTTTTGATGCTTCTTCACCAGCTCCCTCCGCATCTTGCCGAACCTTGAGGCCAGATGGGTTTGCTGTGAACGCAGAAAGGTCAATCGTCTGGGTGTTCTCGTTTGGGGAAGCTTCTGATGTCATCGTAGTATACACCACAAAAAGAAGAGGAATAATGAAGATCGCGAGTACTTTTAACATGGCGGCAATGTAGCACGAGCTCTTTTTATATGCCAAGAGAGAATCGACACGTTCCTTATGAGTCGGTTCCGACCTTTAAGTCTTTCAAGAGATCTCCGAGTGTTGGTTTTCGTTCGGAAGAATCGTCTGATGTATGACCTCGATGAGTCGGAGGTCCTGGGCACTTGGGGTGTTCACTTTCAAAGGGATTTATCGAGAGAATAAGACTTTCTTGAAGGATCTCTTCGAGGTCAATCTGTTCTCCGTCAAAATAAACAATACCGATATCGTCATCCCATTCTGAAGAGGAAGTTGCTCGATCGATCCCAGGGCGATGAGACTTTGCCTTTAGTGTTATTAAAAGATCCTGCCGAATGGTTCGTTCAATCAATTGGAGGCACCTTCCGCACGGTTGTTCGTACGATGCCTCGATAGAGCCGCGGAGCTCCGCACCAGCTATCTCCGGCTTGATGCGTAGCGCGAATGTTGGTGCGGTAAGAAAGCGAATATCATTTTCGGGAGCCTCATTCATGCGGGCATTGAGTGCCTCACAATCGAGGTGGTCGGCGACCTCAAGGCCCCTTGAGGGAATGTCGGTAATGCGAATGATAATCAACGACGTGCTCCTTTCTTCCCGAGTCTCGTTTTTCTCGTGAGCTCAGCTTTCTCGTGAGCTCAGTATCTTTCAAAGAAAAGCTAATAAAAACCAATAATTACTGTGTGACTGTCAGAGGGGGCAGGAAGAGCTGCCCACATCGGATGTACTTTTCACTCGTAAAATAGCGGTATTTTTATTTGAAAGAAACATCGTGTTTCATTTTTCGATGAATAAGGTATACAAATACTCACGCGACATGTTTCACATTTCACTATTGAAGGAGTCATCGAATGGGAGTGAACAAAGCTATTCTGATAGGGCGATTAGGGAAAGATCCAGAGATTCGGTACACCCAGTCCCAAACTCCAGTAACAAATTTTAGTCTTGCAACGAGTGAGCGTCGAAAAGATCCACAGAGTGGCAACTGGCTAGAGCAGACAGAGTGGCACAATGTCGTCACATTCGGAAAAACCGCTGAAAATTGCTCTAACTTCCTCAAGAAGGGAAGAGAGGTCTACATTGAAGGGCGTATTCAGACTCGAAAGTGGCAGGATAAAGAGGGGAAAGACCGGTGGA